>JAMOPH010000001.1 GCA_027064665.1 bacterium
CGGATACCCATCGGGATAGACCTCGTCGGCGGTGAACACCACCTCCGAATCGGATACCCACACAAGCCTCGGGTCATCCGGCGGGATGTGTTCGCCGTCAACTAAAAGGTCAAGCGAAGAGTGGTCAACGCCCGTGACATCATCGGAGAATATGAGTTTGACGCTGGGAATTGTGTCAATCGGATGGGCGTCCGGCGGGTCAAAGCCGATAAATGTTGGCGGTTCCCGGTCAACTAAAATCGTCTCGGCGGGCGGAAATTCCTCCGGCGAACAGCCATAGATGTCCGTGGCGGAAATCATCTTGACCTCTAATGTCTCCCCGTGGGATAAAAGATACGGCGGAATCTGAACATAGAGGGAGTCCCCCACAAATAGAAAATATCCGGAAAGTGCATTTAGCACGGCATCGCCGACCTTTATGGTGACCGAATATGTGTCAATTCCCGTGTCATCGCGGAGATAGAATGGGATATATATCGGCTCGGAATCCGGGCAGGCGGTGGAATGATAGAACAAATTCATATCGCACACCGGCGGGTTGCCATCGGGGTTCGGAATCTGGACAGAGGATGTGCACGCCTCGGACACCGAGGGCTCTCCGTGCACATCAACGATGATGGGGATGGAATCGCCCCACAGCGCAGTGTCGTCAATTTCAACCAGCCACGATTTGACCTCACTGCTTCCCGGCAGAAGCGGTTCTATGGAAAGAGCGAGACAGGAGTCATCGGGGTGAAGCGGGTCTGTGTCAAGGGAGACGCCGTCGGGAAGATGGATGCACACCTCGGCGTCCGTCAGCCCGCCCTCAAGGGAGACATTGTGAATCATAACCGCCGCCTCAAACGGGGACTCAATGCAATCGCACCGGGGACGCAGTTGGGCAGGAATCAGAGGGATGAGCAGAATGTCCTCGCCGGGGGGCACGCACCTGCCAAAGCCCAGATATGTGACGAACCTGACATCTTTGTCCGGGTTGACCCTCTGTTTTGCCCAGCGCATAAGTATTGCGCTGTCGTAGTAGGGGACGCCGATAAATGCGGATTCCGGTTCCCACGGTTGCCTCTGGAGATAATACAGGTCGCCGAGGGCGAATCGGTCCGGGGGAGTAGCATCAAGCCCTCTGAGGTATCCCCGGGCAATCACCTGGTCGCAGCCGGCGGCAGGGGAGACCTCAAACGCCTGCCAGAAATAGGGGATTTCGTCGTCGGAAAGCAAAGTGCCTTCGGTCAGGACGCTCGTTCCGGTGGCAAATCTTGCCCTGTCGTTGGAGCCGATTTTTACATCTATTCCCACCATTGCGCCGAAATTGTGCGGGATATCATCGCCGTTGAACATATAGAACACTATTTTTGCCACACCGGTCCCGTTGAGTTCAACCGGTGTCACCGATATCTGGAAGTAGAACTGTCCGCTGCCGTGGGGAACCCGCCAATCCCGGTTGAGAGTCCCTAAATAATACCAGGAATTGCCGGGAAAAACGCGGATGTAATCAAAGCCACACCAGGTTTCCCCGAACATATTTGTGTATCCGCTGTCGTCCACGGCGAAAACGATAAAATTCCCGCCCCGGGTCCAGGGGTAGTTGAAGTTGAAGGTGATTCTTCTGCCGAGGGTGTCGCCCACCGCAAAAGCGCCGCTGGCGGTGTCCATCTGGATTTCTATCCCCCCCGGTCCGGTGGAGATTATCTGGGCAAAGGAGAGGGAAATCCCCATCAAGATTGTTATCATCCCGGCTCTCATATTCGGATGTAAACTAAGACCTTTCATCAAAAATTCAAATCAAAATTGTTTTGGGGAGCAAAACTGGTTTCTCGCTCAAAATGCTGGCAAGTTCCATATTTTCTCACCTCTGCGAGGTGTTATTTCCACTGACCCAAAATTGACTCGCCGGCGAGAACTTTGTCGCCGTTTTTCACCAGAATTTTTGCCTTTCCCTGCGGAATAAACACCTCAACCCGCGAGCCGAAGTGAATTATGCCGTATTTCTGCCCCCGCGCAAGTTCGTCCCCCGGCGCGGCGCGGCACACTATCCTCCGGGCGATTATCCCTGCAATCTGGACCACCTTCACCAGTCCCCAATTGGTGGACAGCACCATCTCGGTCCGCTCGTTCTCTAACGATGCCTCCGGCTTGAACGCCTTTAGAAATTTCCCATCGTGATGGCGGATTTTTTCCACTTTCCCGCCGCAGGGCGCACGGTTTATGTGAACATTGTGCAGATTCATAAATATAATCACCCTGTCGCTGTCGCCGACATCGGGGTCTTTTACATTATCCACGCCGATTATGATGCCATCAGCGGGGGAGACGATATTATCCTCGCCGGCGGGAATTTTTCTTTTTGGGTCGCGGAAGAAAAACGCCGTGAATAAAAATAGAAGTCCGGAGATTCCAGCGATTATATATCCCAATATATTACCCGCTATTATCCCCAGCGCGGCAATCAGCGCGAAAACTATCAAATATCTATATCCCGACCTATCCATTCTTGACCATCTTTGCCACGATTCTATATAATTTATCCCCGGGGACTTTCCCGCGAAGTTCCCTCATCGCAAAGCCCATAACCGCGCGGACTTTCGCCTCCATCTCAGCGGACTTTATCTCACCCCGCCGGGAGTTGTAGATTTCCGCCACTTTTTCGGCGACCTCTTCTTCCGCCAGCGGCTTGAAATTTGCCGCGATTTTTTCGGGTTCCTCGCCGAGGGCAAGCATCCTCGTTGCGTCCCACAGCGCCTCCTGCGGCGCGCCGATATCGTTCAGCGCCGCAAACAGCGCGAAAATTTTCTCCTCGCTGAGGTTTTCCTTCGCGGTCTCGCCGAACGCCCGCACAAGGTGTTTTGGCACCTGCGTTATCGCCACCGCAAGCACCGTCGGGCGGAACGTGGTCCTGTCCACAAGGTCGTCAAACAGGTCGCCTCTGCGCTCGTGGATGAGGTCAAATATCAACTGCCACGAAAGCCCCAGATTGCGCCATCTTCGCTCGCGGTCCCAGGGCGAGTCGGGAAGTTGTGCGCGAAGTTGCTCTATGTATTCGCCCTCAAGCGGAATCGGCGGATGGTCCGTGTCGGGATACATCCTGTCGGGACCGGGAAGGACGCGCTCAAACTCGGTGGTGCCGTCGGTGTGCGCCTTGCGGGTCTCATTGGGGACGCCCACATCCTTTGCCGCCATAATCCTGTCGCGGACCTCGCCGGCGGCGATTTCTGTGTCGCGGTGGTTCCCCCAGACCAGCACCAGAAGGTCACCGTCGCGGGCGCCGACATCGGAGCGAAGTTTGCGCCACTGCGTCTCGTCAGGTCCGCCCACATCGGGACGCGGGGAATAGATTATGTTCGGCGTCTGGTCCATACACGCCACCACACGCACTATTGAGGAGACATCATCGGCAAATGTCCGCCCCGGTTGAATCGGCACGGTGAAAAGGTCCTCAAAGTCCCGCACTAAAACGCCGATTACCCTTTCCGCCCGCGCGAAAATCGGGATTTTCAGCACCGTCGGGTTGGCGGTCAGTTCCACGAAAGAGATTGAGTCAGCGCCTAAAATTCCGCGCCGGGCGATTTCATCCTTCAGTTCCAGAAAGATTTTCTGGCGGACCGCTTCGTAGTGCAGGAGTTTGGGAATCATCGGGATTCTGGGGACGCCCTTTATTTCCACGCGGGAGCCGCCGGCAACCGACCCGTTGACATCCTGGCGCGACGCCCCGATTCCTCTTCGCACCAGCCCCGACGCCCTCGTCAGCGCCTGTATCCGCCGCGCAACCTCATACGCCATCTGCGGACTGTCTATGGATGAGTCCGTTATCACCTCAATCAGCGGCATAGAGAGGCGGTCGGTGCGGAATGTTATCCTGTGCCCGATATCGGAAACCTCACGGCAGGCGTCTTCCTCAAGGTTGAGTTGCGTCACCCTGACGACCCTGCCGTCGGACAGCGGAATCTCACCGTCCAGCCCGATTATCGCGGTCCTCTGAAACCCCGTGGGGATTGAGCCGTCAAGATACTGCTTGCGCATTATGTGGACCTCGCCCACAATTTCGCATCCGAACATCTGCGCGATTTTGATGGCGTATTCCAACGCCTGCTCGTTTATCAGAAACGGCGGGGTGTCGTCCATCTCGTATGTGCACACCGACTCATCCTTGAGGAGATAGAGGACCTCTTTTTGTTTTTTGAACTCCATCAGTGCGGTGCCGTCGTAGGTGCCCATCTCCGAGAGCGTCGGGCGCATATGGCGGATGATTGCGGCGTCGTGTTCCTCCGAATACAGCCCCGCCGGGCATCGGCAGAAAAGTTTTTTTTCGGTGTCCAACTGTTGATGAACCTCAAGCCCCGCCTTGAATCCGATTTCTTTGTAAAACTGCGGCGTGGCGTCCTCGTAGGCGACTATTTCAAACTTTTTGGACATCCTTTCTCCTTTCCCGAAATCAATCCGAAAAGTTATGGACTCTGGAGGGATTTTCAAAGAGTTTTTTGGGTTTTGTGGAGACCCTCAGCCGGTTAGCCTTCGGCGAGCCACTCTCCCGGAAGACCCTCAACCGCTTCGCTGCGCTCGGCATCTTCTTTTTTGAGCCCCTCAACCGGCGGCTTACGCCGCCACCTTCTCCCGGAGGGAGAAGGAAAGCCCCCTCTCCCCGCGGGAGAGGGACCGAGGGTGAGGGGATTTTGTCAAATTCTCCGCATTTGACAACAATTTTCTTTACCCCTCATTTTCGGGCACTGTCGCCGTAAGTCGTTGATTTCCAAAGCAGAGAAGGCATCTCCTGTTGCGGAAAAGTTTTTCTCACCATCTGAGAAAGTTTCCTCATCACTTGGGACAATTGTCCCATCAGTTGAGCAAGTTGTCTCATCGGTTGAGAAAACTGTCTCGGTGCCTGGGAAAAGTGTCTCAAGTGTTGAGCAAAGTGTTCCGGCGGTTGAGAAAGTTGTCCCAGCGTTTGAGACAATTGTCTCAGGTGTTGAGAAAGTTGTCTCAGGC
>JAMOPH010000002.1 GCA_027064665.1 bacterium
TATCAAAAGGGCGAGCAGTTTAGTTATAGGATGAAGCGAATGAACAAAGGAATTCCTCTGAATATATTGACCGGCGACAAATTTCATCACACTTTTTCGTAGAATTTATGATGGAACCGCATAGTAGAGTATGCAATAATCAGGGCAAAGACGAACACCAGCGCTCCGGAAATCAAAGAATCCCGCAAAAATCCGTTGACTGCAAAGTTGAAAATTGCGATTGCGAGACCAAAAATCGCAGAAATCCCAAGTTGAACCGGCAATATCCACGGATAATCTATCAGCCAGAGAGATATGACCGAATTTATCGCACCGATTCCGGCACCAATAACCACAGAGCCAATTATAAACACCAGCGCCGAAAGGACAGAATTAAACGCCGGCGCCGGATTCCACAGTCCCAGAAGAACCACAGGCGACGCAATAACACCGCCGACCAGCCCTCCCAAAAGCCCGGCGGTTATGCCGTGAAGGATTTTCTCCCCCGAAGACTCCTCCTTCAAAATCTCCTTAATCGCCCCTCCGACAGGTTTTTCCTTCCCCTCAAATATCGCCAGAAGTTCGGGGATGTGGTCGGCACGGTAGAATTTGTTCTCCCCCACCTTGGCGACCAGCGCATTCCGGGGAATCATCTCTGCCCTTGCCCAGTCCTCAAGGACATTGTAGGATATTGGACCGATCTCGCCGCCGCCGATTTTGACGATAAACTGCGCAGAAAACTTCTCCTTTTCGGTCAGCGGGGGCGCCATATCCTCCGTTTCAGACATCAAGGGCACATCCTCCCCCGCTTGCTCGCCGAGAGATTCACTTCCCGGTTCCTCGGACTTTGCGGAAAGTTCCCGCTCAAGTTGCTCTATGACTTCGGGCGAAATGTCCCCTATTTCCAGAGTCTCCTCGCTTTGAGTTGGTTCCTCCGCCCCGGCAGATTCAGGGGCGGGCGCAGGAGTCTGTCCGGCGGTCTGTTCCTTCTGTTCAACGACTTCCCTCTCCGGCAGTCTGAAAATTGACTCGCAGTTCGGACAACTCCAGAAAAGACTCTGTTCATATATATCCGCCGACGAATTGAACACGCTCCCACAATAGGGACACACAACCACAAGATACTCACCTTCCTCCCGGCAGTCGGCAAGGGGCACATCCTCCGGCTTTATGAAAATCTCAAAGGATGTGAAACAGGACCTGCACCTCAAAAGCGCTTTCCCCGGCGGGATGTGAGAAATATCAACATCATCGGTGGCGCCGCAGTTGGGACATTTTACCTGCATACCTCTCCCCCGTTTTTCCCTGTGTAAAAATTAGTTTCGCCTGTCAAAATTGCAAACTAAATTTGAGGTTATGATTGTCCCCAAGCCAAAAGTCGGCGATTTTGTGATAATAGCGCTCGTTCTTCTGTCCGGAATTTTGCCGTGGCTCACCCGAAGTTCTCATCGGGCGGAAAGTTTTTCCATCTATGTGAACGGGAAAAAGATAGCCCAAATCCCGGCAGAAAGGGACACGGTCTTTTCGGTGAACGGAGCCCTTGGCAAAGTCGTTTTAGAGGTCAAAGGCGGCAGAATAAGAGTGGTTCGCTCAAACTGCCCCGAAAAAATCTGCATAAAGACCGGCTATATATCCTCAGCGGGGCAGTCAATCGCCTGCGTCCCGAACAGGTTGATTGTTGTGGCAGAGGGCAAAAACTCACGGGGGAAATATGACGCAATCCTCCATTAGAAAACTGGCGTATTTTTCGGCTCTTCTGGCGGTAGCGCTGGTGATATGGATAGTTGAGGATTTCCTTCCACGCCCGGCGCCGTGGATGAAATACGGGTTCTCATACATCGCAATACTTCTGGGGATGACAGCGCTTGGGAAAAAATACGGCATAGCGCTGGGGATATCACGGACGGTGGTGGGCTCAATCATTTTGGGGAAACTGCTGTCGCCGGCATTTATACTGTCAATCTGCGCCACACTGGCAGCGACAGCGGTTATGGCGCTTCTGCTGACAGGACGGGGAAAATTTGTCTCCCTGATAGGAATCAGTATCGCCGGCGCCTTCACTCACCTTGCAACCCAAATTTTTGTGGCGGGAATTTTGTTCTACAAAATTGAGTATCTTCTGTGGCTCATACCGGTCTCCTCTCTGTGGAGCATCATTGCCGGGGGCGTGGTTGCGTTCATAACAAATGCCGTGGAAAAGACCGCCATTGCCTCAACGCTGCAGAGCAAAGTCGGCAAATAAAAAGCCCCCGGCAAAACCCGGGGGCTGATTTTTTCCGCAGTCGGGCGGGGTTATTACACCACGCCCTGGTCAATCATCGCATCGGCGACCTTGACGAAACCGGCGATGTTGGCGCCCTGGACATAGTTGACGAATCCATCCTTCTGGGCACCGTATTCCACGCACTGCTGGTGAATCTTGGTCATAATCTCGCGGAGTTTGGCGTCAACTTCCTCGCGGGTCCAGTAAAGGTGGAGGCTGTTCTGGGTCATTTCAAGACCGCTGACCGCGACACCGCCGGCGTTTGCCGCCTTGCCGGGACCATAGAGAATCTTGCTTTCCAGGAACACATCAATCGCCTCAAGTGTGGAGGGCATATTGGCGCCTTCTGCCACACAGATGCAGCCGTTCTTGATGAGTTCTTTAGCATCCTCGCCGTCAAGTTCGTTCTGAGTGGCACACGGGAACGCGATATCGCACGGGAACCACCACGGCTTTTTATCCTCGTGATATTCCAGGCCGAATTTCTCCGCCATCTCCCTGAGTCTGCCGCGCTTTTCGTTCTTGAGCCACATCAGGAACTCCCACTGCTCCTGAGTGAGTCCGTCGGGCATATAAATCATTCCGGTGGAGTCGGACAGGGTCACGACCTTTCCGCCCATCTGCATAACTTTCTGTGCAGCATACTGGGCGACATTACCTGCACCGGAGATGGCGACTCTTTTGCCCTCAATGGATTCGCCCTTGGTCTTGAGCATTTCCTCGGCGAAGTAGGTCACACCGTAGCCGGTTGCCTCAGGGCGAATAAGGCTTCCGCCCCAGTTGATGCCTTTGCCAGTGAGCGTTCCTGTGAACTCATTTTTGAGTTTTTTATACTGCCCGAACAGATAGCCGATTTCCCTGGCACCGACGCCGATATCTCCTGCGGGGACATCGGTGTTCGGTCCGATGTGGCGATAAAGTTCGTTCATAAAGGACTGGCAGAACCTCATAACCTCGTTGTCGGACTTGCCCTTGGGGTTAAAGTCGGAGCCGCCTTTGCCGCCGCCCATAGGAAGAGTGGTCAGGGCATTTTTGAAAATCTGCTCAAAAGCCAAGAACTTCAGGACACCGAGAGTAACAGTGGGATGGAACCTGAGACCGCCCTTATACGGTCCGATGGCACTGTTGAATTCAATACGGTAGCCGCGGTTGACATGGATTTCGCCCTTGTCGTCAACCCAGGGAACGCGGAACATTATAACGCGCTCAGGCTCAACAATCCTTTCCAGAATCTTATGCTTCTCATACTTCGGGTTGGCATTGACAAACGGCAGGATCGTCTTGATAACCTCATACACCGCCTGATGGAACTCAGGCTGAGCAGGGTTTTTAGCCTTGACCTGCTCCATAAAGGCATCCAGATCGTAGGGCATAGCCTCCTCCTTTTAAGTTAGGGGTTTTGCTTCCAGTTCGGCAAGGTAAACAGGGGGGGCAAAATTGTCAAACAAAATTTGCGCCAAATTTCACTTTTTTACAACCCCGAGCAGAATGAGAATCGGCGCGATTTAAAACATAAATTTCTTTGCCTCCTTCCCGACAGGATTTCCAAACTTAAACCTGCCTTTTCGGTGGGAAAATAAAAAATGGAGCGTAGGGGACTCGAACCCCTGACCTCGACGCTGCCAGCGTCGCGCTCTCCCAGTTGAGCTAACGCCCCATCCTCAAAATTTCATTTTATGAATTCTTCCATTTTGCGCAAGCATTTTTTTGTTGACACCCCAAATTTTTTCTCAATCTTTTATGGACGGTCAGTCAATATGTGAACAAACAGTTCCGAAAACATATGAAACTGTGGCATATAATAACACTGGTGGGAATTCACTTGATTCTTGGCAAGAAGGGTTCGTTCCCCTATGGAATGGCTGTCGGCATAAAGACGCTGGACATTTCCATTATCGTCACCCTCACCGACTTTTTGGAAATCCCGTTTTACAATATGGTTTTCACAGGGGCAACCGACAAGATAAAGTGGCTCAAGCGCCTGCACGACAAACTAAATCATCAAAATTCAAAACTTGCGGAGAAAAAATTTTACTGGTGGTTTCTCAGGGCGGGAGAATTAGGCGTATTTTTGATAACAGTCATCCCGGGGGCGGGCGGAGTCCAGACCGGAACATTTCTGGCGCACTCACTCCATATGAAAAAGTCAAAGTCGTATCCGATACTTGCTGTGGGCTCTGTGGTAGGATGCGCCGTGTTCGCCCTCGGATTTGAAGGAATACTTAACCTGGTTGGGGGGAAATGAGCATTGTATCCACATATACAAAGTTGTGCGAATTTGCGGTAAAGCCGCTGGCGAAGACCAGAATCACGCCCTCGGCGATAACTCTGCTTTCGCTGTCTGTCGGGCTGGCGGCGGGATTTTTTGTATATCGCGGAAATTTTGTCGCCGCCTTTGTGCTCTTGTTCTTCGCCGGAATTTTTGACAGTTTTGACGGTGCACTGGCAAGGGTCTCCGGACGCACCACAAAATTCGGCGCCGTCCTTGACTCTACTGTGGACAGAATTGTGGAGTTCGGGCTGGTTATGGGAATTTTTCTATTTATCTCCCACACCTCGCCGCAGAACACCAAAAATGCGGCAATATGGGCGATGACGGCATATGCTGCTTCCGTCTGGGTCAGTTATGTCAAAGCGCGGGCAGAGGGCGTCGGAGTGTCGCCGGCGGTGGGAATTCTCCAGCGAAGGCACAGAATAATTCTGATTGGGTTAGCCGTCCTTCTGGCGG
>JAMOPH010000003.1 GCA_027064665.1 bacterium
TCCAAAGTATTTTAGGATGTGAGATAGGACTCCGACTAATATCAATAGCCCTCCCACAATCAGCATAAACTTAGAATCTTCCCAATATGCAGGATATTTCCAGATTATAAATGTAGCAAACATTATTGTTACAAGCAAAATTAATAAAAAAGACCCAACGATCGCCCCGATTCTTATAAATATATTGGTTGGAGTAGATTTTTTTTCCAGGGTTTTGTAATACCACAACAATTTCAAATAAGTTTTATCGTCAACTCTTTCGTATTTACTAACAATTTTTTCTCCTTTTTTTACCGAGAAGTATTTATTAGAAATTTTCGATAAAGCCTTTAGCCTTTCCTTGCGGGTTTCTTCAATATCAGGGATAAGATTTGGAACCAAGAACCTTTTTACAATCGCCTCTGCAAGTTCAATTTTTTGCGGTGAATTTTTATATTGACGCTCAAGATATTTATCTATCTCCATCACTATAGTGCTATCATTAGCAACAAGAGAATGGGAATATACATTTTCTTTGTCGCCATTTTTTATACTATACAGTTCCGGCTCTTCCTCCCCCGGAATAGGATTTGAACTTACAAATCCCTCAGAATATGCAATTCTCAAGGCGGACTTGATTACTCCTCCAAAATCCTTTATCCCCTTCATTAAAACAAGTTGCTCTTGTTGTTGACGAGTCAGTTTTGGAAAAATTTCTCTAACAAACTTGACCTTGTCGTTAAAATCAAGTCTCTCCGAATCCATCACAGATACCACCACATTCCACACCGAATCAAACACAGAAATCATAGAATCCCCGACGGTTCTATCATACTTGAGAACCACCGGAACTGACCTGATTACACTTAAACTTTCCGGACGCCAGATGCTATCAGGTTTATATACATCAAACGAAATCGTGGCAATAACATCCTGCCGCGCTACCTCTCCAACGGCAGGGATGGCAGGCCTGCGGGCATAATTTATGATAGAGGGCAACGAAAACACCACAACTACCACAGACAATATCGCAAACTGCGTCCTGTGCCTTCTGACATACCCTTTGGGTCTATTCGGCGACGATTTTTTAGATGAGTTGTCCAATTTTTTACAGCAAAACGCACCACAACGCCCTGTCTTATCTAAGCAACACGGCTTTTCTCACGATTTTCTGCCCATCCCCGGAACTGAACACGACCAGATAAGTCCCCGACGGTGTAAGTTCATCAGCGTCCCAGCGGAATTTCACCACACCGGGTTTGAGTTCTCCCTCATACAGTTTCGCCACAGTTTTGCCCGTGATATCTGTGATTTTGAGTTCCCCGCTCACAGAAACAGGCACATCCAGAGCAATCTCCAAAGAACTGTTGAACGGCGTCGGCGAAAGCGTCATCGTCAAAGCGGCAGGGACCTTTGCTTCGCTCTCCTCAACACCGGCGGGAAGTTCCTCGTCAAACAGGAAGCGCCACACACCTCTGAGGACCTCATAGGCGTTGGAGTTGTCATCTCTATAATCAATCGCTCCCAGATAGACCGAGGAGACAACATCCCTCCAGCGGGATGTGTAATCGGAGAACTCTGCCATATCATAGTCGTTGGCAACCATCCTCAAACCATTCACCGCAGGCGGCGGGTTGTCCCCCTGAGAATACAGCATCGGCGACGAGGTTGAGGTGGCATAGAATTCGTCGACATAATGGTCCGCCGGCGAACTGTGCTGGTAATCAAAGGTGATATCCTCCTCAAAGTAGGGCGGCTGACCATACAGAGTGGCGACATTGCCCATACCGCTGGCGGGTCTGCCATCATCAGCCATAAATACGCCGAAGATATACCCGAATGTGCTGTCATACATCGTGGCGTAATCGGCGGCGACATCGGCACCTTCCCAGTAAACGCGCCCGCCCGCAGCAAGATAATCAAACAATTTCATCAGCGACTCGTCCGAAAGCATTGTGTTGTCGTCGTCAGAAATTCCCGTCACCACAAACACCGCACGATAATAGAGCAAATCAAAATCATCAAGGTTCTGATCTTGATCTGTCACCTGGCAGGAGACCTGACCTGTCCAGAGCAGGTTCCGAAGAGCGATTGCCTCATCGGAAGTTCCATTGTCGGCGAGCAACGCGCCATTGTCAAAATCAAGAATCAACACATCAGGGGCGTCGGGATTATCCCCGGGCCAGCCCACAAGATAGCCAACGGCATCGCTGTTGCCCTCCTCATACACGGCGAACACACTGAAAAGCCCGGTCACACCGTCATAATCAATGTATCCTGTGCACCAGTAAGGCACATAGGCGATTGTATCAATTCCCGAGAAGGAGGAACGGATGACACCGTAGCCCAACAGGTTGGCGGAAGTCGGTTCGGGCGGGTCCCATTCTACAGCAACACGATTGTGATAACCGGAAATCACATTGACATTTTGCGGAGGATTCAAAGCCATCCCGGCATATTCAAGCGCCACCGAGACAAAAACTGTCCCGGGGTCAGCAAGGGTCACAGTGGTGTCGTAAGGGACATAATCCTCGCCGTGCTCAAAATGGAGCGTATGTTCCCCATATGCCACATCAGAGAACCCGAAATATCCTGTGATATCGGTCTCTGCGGTGTCGCTGCCATCCAAAACCACAATGCTTCCCGAAAGGTCCAGCACGGTGTCGGAAAGATAGACAAACCCCTCAATAATTCCCCGCTTGAGGTAAAGCATCACATTGACGGTCTCCGCGGGAGCATCCACCACAAGTTCCTGAGTATATGTCTGATAGTTTTCCCTTGAGACCTCAAGTGTGTAAGTGCCGTAGGGGACTCCCCTCAATCTTGCCCTTCCCATAGGATTAGTATAGGCGGTATCCCCCAACTCAACCAGAACAACCCGTGTGCCGTTGAGAGCACCACCGCCCTCAAGAGAAACCAGCACCAACACATTGCCGGAATCAACAGGGATATGCTCAAGCGTTATCGTCAGGGAGACATCCTCATCCACCGTCAGAGTGGTCTCAAAGGGGACATACTCCTCACTGTGGGAGGCAGAGAACGGATATGTCCCGGGCAGGACATCGTCAAACTCAAAGTATCCCATAGAATCGGTTGTGGTTGAGCGGTCGCCCAACATCACTTCTGTTCCAGCCCACTCGCCCGCCGGACGGTCCGAAAGTTCCACCCAGCCGGAAACCGTGTATCTCAACAGATAAAGCGGAACAATAAGATTGACATCAGAATCCACCACCTCAACCGTGGTATCAAACGGACCATAACCCTCACACTCAACATGGAGCGCATATGTTCCCGGCAGAACATCGTCAAACTCAAAATAGCCCCCCGAATCGGTGTAGGTGGTCTCGGCATCCAGAACCACCAAAATCCCAGCCCTTTCGCCCTCGGGCATATCCTCAGGGAAAACCGTTCCCGAAACTGTGTATTTTATCAACTCCAGATATGCGTCGTAGTTCATATCGCTGGTTATCGTGATTTCTTCTATCACATCCACATAGCCATCGTGATGAATCTGCACAAGGAATGTCCCGGCAGGAATATCGCAAATTTCATAATGCCCATATACATCGGTGGTATCGGCAAATCCAAGTTCCGGGATTTCCACTACGGTTCCGGCGTAATTACTGGTTCCCTCGAGGACAACCGTGCCCGAGAGGCAGAATGTCGGGATCTCGTGGCGATACATAATGTAGAACTTCCCATCGCCAAGGACGGGGACGGAATCGTTATCCCTCATAGAGAACCATTCCTCGGGAACACCGCCAAGGTCAGTGATAGAATACATAAACTCCCCATCCTCTGGCAGTTCATCCGAATTCCAGCGGATGAAATAGTCCGCGGAGGAGACATCAACATTGGTGAAGACCGCCGTCCAGACCACAGAATCGGCATAGGAACTGCGGATATCCCTTGCCAACTGCGTCCAGATGGTATCGTCAATGTAGAAATAGAATTTGGTAGCGCCCGGTGGCGGAGGCGCATACAGGTAATCAAGCCCGATATCAAAATGGTCGGTTCCAGCCTCATCAACGCCGAAGGAGATGGTCATCTCGCTCTCATCACCAGTCGCAGGCACTATATCAAGGTAGAGGTTTGCCAGCCACTCGGGCGTGGGATAAAATCCTGTGTTGAAATATCCCTCAATTGTGGTGGCATTGCCCTCGTTATCTGCGACATAGAGTTGCCAATCCACCCTTGAGGAGGGCTCAAAGCCGGAATCGGGCGAGTAAGTTATATAGACATTGTCCCCAACAGTGGTGATACTGCACTCATCGGTCACATCTTCGCCGTTGAGGACAAGTTGTATTGAGGACTCATCCACCCCGGAAATCCAGTCGGAGACGACGATGGAAAGTTCCGTTTCCGGCGGGACCTCAACAGCGCCAATCTCCGGAGTGCTGCTGACCAGATACGGAGGTTCTGTATCCGTCGGAGCAGGCAGAGTTTCTCGTATCCAAATCCACTGCCCCACTGTTATGTCCAACTCGGTCATATCAGACATCAAAAGCCAATCGGTGGGTTCATCAGGAGGATATGCCGAGGCTATATATAAATTCACATCCTCGGGAAGGTCGTCGGGGTCCCACGATGCCCAGATATCCACCCCGGGGTTGCCAATTCTTATTGTCCAGGTGTTGTCCGTGTATGCGGACCTGATATCCCGGCTGAGCATAACAAATTCAACCCCCGGGTCATACAGGGGGAAATATGCGTAGAAAGTTCCCGGCACCGGCGAGGGCAGAGGGACATCATACGCCGGGTCAAACATATCCGTCGCATCCTCGGCGACACCGAAGTAAAGCGTTGCGAATGTGGTGTCTCCGGTGCTTCCGAGGTTGTTCAGCACAATGGGAACTTCCCAGAGCACGGGCGTCGGCACCTCACCGGTGGTGAAGTAGAAGGAGTATGAAGATGTGTTGGGGGTTTCATCAAAGTCGGCGAAGGAAATGTGCACATTCACGGTTGAACCCGGTGTAAATCCGCCATCGGGA
>JAMOPH010000004.1 GCA_027064665.1 bacterium
TCGGCGGTGTGCGCCAGAGCGACCTTCGCGTCGTATTTGTTCGCCACCTCGGCATAGATTGTGCGTCGGCGGTTGCGGGCAAGTTCCTCAATCCCTGCGCCGCCTTCTCCAATTTGCTTTGCCAACCCAATGCGGTATATCAAAAGCGGGATTTTCCACTCCTCGCACAGGGACTGGACGAAGGTCTCCTCAATGTCGGACTCCCGCCCCCGAAGTTGATGATTTATGTGCAGCGCCCTGAGAGTGATGCCGTATTTTCTGGCGAACTCCCGCAGGAAGCAGAGCATAAACACCGAATCGCTTCCGCCGGAAACTGCGGCGACCACATTTCCGCCCACATCAATAAGGGAGTTGTCAAACACAAAGCGCTCAACCGCATCAAGTATTTCTCCATTTTTCAGCCTCACAAGTGAACAAAATATAAAAAGTTCTGCGAAAATCAAATGTGTAAACCGGCTCACAAAAAAGACGGTATTGAAAAAACTTAAAATTTTCATACCCATATATATGGGGGGACATTATGGAAGTGAGAGACTTAACAATTTCGTTTCTGGCATTCTGGGAAGGGGGATGCGCCAGCGAGATTCTGGATAGGTCTCTGACTCCGCTGTATATCAGGCGAAGAAACCAGTGGATAAACGGCAATATACACAGCGGACTTGTGGGGTTTTTGTTGTTCAATCAGGGCGAGGTTGTGGGTTTTCTGCTCGCGATGCCTGTGGAAAGTGCTCCACTGCCGATTATCGGCAACGGATACAGTGTGATTCTGTGCAACTGGGTGAAATCCGTGTTCGCCACGCCCAAAAATAAGGGATTGTTGGTAAAAGTTGCGGTTGAAAAACTCCGTCACAGGGGATTTCCGGGGATTATATCTATGACATTTGCTCCCAACGAACTTTCTATATGGGAAGCGGCAGGATTTTCTCCGGTGGGGGAGTTTGATTTCTGGGGTTTCCCCGTGAAGGTTATGGTGTTGCGGTTTGTCTCGCTTAAACAGCCTGTGCTTCAGAAACCCGTGCCTCTTCCGCCGCCGAGGCAGAAAAAATATGCAATTGATGTCTTCGCTCCATCCTATTGCCCGTTTGGGACACTTGTGATATCAAAAGTGATACGCCAGACCTCGGATTTTGCCGGTTTGGCGGAGTTGCGAATCCACGACACCGGGATAAGGGATGTCGTAATCCGCACGGGGCGTGTGTTTGGGGTATTCCTCAACGGCGAAAACATCACCCGTCAGGTTCTTGCCGGCGTGCCGATAATGAAGATTATCGGGAACCTTGAGGCGAAGCGCAGATTTGAGGCTTTCTGACACTGACAAAAAATCCCCGGGCGAGCCACGATGAACCCCGCCCGGGGAACAGTTGGATGGACTTATTGTCCCATAAATTCGCCGGGGTATTCTTCCTCCTCCAAGCCGAGTGCTTTTCTGGTGGCACGCTGTGTTTTCACGGAAACTTTTTCAAACACCGAATACATCACCGGGATTACAAACAGGGTCAAAAATGTCGCCACAGTCAGCCCGCCGATGACGGCGATTGCCATCGGTGCACGCATCTCCGAACCCTGCGAGGTGGAAACTGCCATCGGAAGCATACCCACAATCGTGGTCAGGGCGGTGATAAGCACCGGGCGAAGACGGGTCTTGCCAGCCTCAATTATTGCGTGCTCCATCTCAAGCCCCTCGTTGCGGCGCAGTTGGTTGATAAAGTCCACCAGAACGATTCCGTTGTTCACCACAATTCCTGCCAGAATGACAATACCCATAAGCGAGGGGAGAGAGAGTGTAGTTCCGGTGATAAACAGTGCCCAGATTACTCCGATTATCATCAGCGGCTCGGTGAACATTATCACAAACGGGTGCACAAACGACTCAAACTGCGACGCCATAACCATATACACCAACAGAAACGCCACCAGAATCGCAATTACCATCCATTTGTAGAGGTCTTTCATCCGCTCTGCCTGACCGCCGATGTCGTAAGTGTAGCCCTCCTCCCACAGGGGCGACTGATGGAGTCTTTCCATAAGGTCTTTGACCTTTGCGGTTACCTCGCGCAGGTTTGAGTTTTCCGAGACGGTGATATTGACCGAGACCTTGCGTTTTTGGTCCTCACGCTCAATCTCGGTGGGTCCTGTGGTTTCAACGATATCCGCCACCTGAGACAGCGGCACCACGGCGCCGGTGCGGGTTACAATGGGCAGAGTGAGAATTTGGGAGAGTTTTTCACGGTCCTTTTTGGGCAGTTTGACCTTTATATCAATCTGCTCGTCCTTTGCGTTGAATCTTCCGGCGAAGGCGCCGAGGGTGTATGTATGGACAGCGCTGGCGACCTCGGCGGCACTGAGACCTAAACGGGCACACTTTTCCTTGTTGACCACAATTCTCAGTTCCGGGCGCCCTTCCTTGAAAGAAAGGTCACAATCGCTCACGCCGGGGATGTTCTTTATACTGTCGGCGGCGACTTTTGCAAGGCGCCTGAGAACATCCAAATCGTCGCCGTAGAGTTTGACCTCAATATCCGCTGAACTCCCTCCAATCATCTGAGACATATTATTTTGCGAGACAAACTTGGCGTTTTTCAGCGATGGGAACGCCCGCCGCATTTTGTTTATTATCTGTTCGTTGGAGAGTTTTCGGTGCTCCTTATACTTGAGGCGGAGATAAATAGCGCCCTCGTTGACATTGGTGGGTGTGCCCTGAGAACCCGCTCCAATGTCAAACTTTGCTCCTGATGCGGTGCCGACAACCAACCCAGAAAACAGAACATCGGGCTCTTCCTCCACAGTGGCTAAAAGTTGGTTTGCCACCTCATAGGTCTGCTCCATCGGTGTTCCCTCAGGGAGGGAGAAGAAAACCTGTGCGAAAGCCGGGTCCATTTTGGGTATGAACTCTCCGCCGATAGCCGGTATAAGTGCGAGGGACAGAAGGAAAATAAATCCCACAATTGCGATGGTGAGGGTTTTGTGGTGGAGCACCCATTTGAGGGCGTTGGTGTATTTATCGCGCAGTTTGCGGAACCATTTGGTGGCTTCCATTCCGGCGGAACGCTCTTTTTTGAAAATCTGCGCCGCAATGACCGGAACAAGCGTCAATGCCACAAACAGCGATGCCAGAAGGGAGAAAGAGACGGTAAGCGCCAGCCCCCGGGAAAGTCGCCCGGTGATTCCGGGGACAAACAGAACGGGGAAGAACACGGCGATTGTGGTCAGCGTGGAGGCGGTGATAGCCGTGCCGACCTGCGTTGCGCCTTTTCCTGCGGCGACAAAACGATTCTCGCCCTCCTCTATCCTGCGGTAGATATTTTCAATCACCACCACGGCGTTGTCCACAAGCATCCCCACTCCCAGCGATAGACCAACCATAGTCATAATGTTGAGGGTGTATCCAGCGGCATAAATCGCTATGAATGTGGCAATAACCGAAAGCGGAATTGCCAGACTTATTGCCAAAGTCGGTCTCCACGAGCGAAGGAACAGATAGATGAAGAATATAGCCAGTAGCGCGCCGACAATACCATTTGAGGCAGTGCGCTTGATTACCCTCGTCACCGTCTCGGACATATCAAACATCTTGTCCAGACTGGTCTGGCGGGGGAGAAGTTTTTTTATCTCCTCAATTTCTTTGTTGACACGCCTCATCACATTGACGGTGTTTGCCCCGGATTCTTTGGAAATCATTATCCACAGGGCTTTTTTGTGGTTGAACTCGGCGATGCCCCGGCTCTCTTCCTGCTCCAGTTTGACCTCGGCTATATCACGGAGATAAATGGGCTTATAATCCTTTGTCATCCCCACAACGATGTTTCTGATTTCGTCAAGGGAGTTGAACTGCCCATAGGTGCGCAGGCGGAATTCTTTGTTCCGCTTGACCAGATATCCGGCGGGCATATTGACATTGTTCGCCATCAGCGCCATCTGCACCTGCTGGGGGTTGATGCCGAACTCCTTTATTTTGACCGGGTCTAAAAGGATGTGAACCTCGTTGTCGTTCCATCCCCAGATTGAAACCGCCGCAACACCCTCAAGGCGCTCAAGACGGGGCTTTATTACATCCTCGGCTATCTGGTGAAGTTTGTTGAAATCTATATCTCCGGTATAGACATATGCCCCCGCCGGCATCAGGGAGACATCAAATTTGAACACCACAGGCTCCTCAATGTCCGAGGGGAGCATCTTTTTAAATATGCTGATCTGGTCCCTTATGTCCTGGGCGGCGAAATCAATGTTTGTGCCCCACTCAAACTCCACCATAATCAGCGACATTCCCTCCCGGGAGAACGACCGAACTTTTTTGACACGGCTGATGAGCGAAAGCATCTCCTCCAAAGGCTTTGTCAACTGATTCTCCACATCCTCTGGAGCGGCGCCCTCCCAGGTGGTCATCACGCTCACCGTGGGATAGGAAATATCGGGCAGAAGTTCAAGCCCCAGATTGAGCAGCGAATAAAGCCCCAAAACCACGATAATCCCTGTCAACATTGTGACCGTTACCGGTCTTTTCACCGAAAATTCAGGTATTGACACGGCTTACCTCCAGTTTTCAATCTGACTTGTAATTTAATTTCTGACCCACCAGTCAGTTTCAAAATAGGATTTCAATTTCCCCTGTCAAGTATTTTCGGAAAAATTTTTTGCTCTTGCGGGGTTATGTCTCCAGTGCGGCGTTGAGTTCCTTCGCCAGATTGCGCAACTGCTGAAATTTTTCGTATTCCTCACGGTTTCTGGCGAGGGGGAAGATTGAATTGTTCGTCAGAAGCGGGTCAATATCGCGCGAAATAAGACCCATCCGCACTGCCCGGCGGAATTCTTCGGTGCCGTGTATCGGCGAAAACGACGCCAGCCGGACCTTCGCTCCCAGTGAATGCACAAACCGTATGCTCTCCTCAACCTCGGAGAGCGGCTGTCCCGGCAGTCCCATCATAACATAGACATCAATCTCACTTCGGCGGTATCCGGCAC
>JAMOPH010000005.1 GCA_027064665.1 bacterium
CTTTATCAATGTGACGCCGGAGATGACTATATTCAGGGAGGAGATTTTCGGACCGGTGCTTGCGGTGACCAAGGTCAAGGACTTTGACGAGGCTATTGAGGTGGCGAACGACTGCCAGTATGGGCTTTCGTCGTCAATTTACACCACCGATATCCGCAAGGCGATGAAGGCGATTGAACTTCTGGAGGCGGGAATAACCTATGTGAATGCGCCGACAATTGGTGCGGAGTGCCATCTGCCCTTCGGCGGAGTGAAAAACACCGGAAACGGGCACCGCGAGGGCGGAAAGTGGGTGTATGAGATCTTCG
This sequence comes from bacterium, assembly GCA_027064665.1. GTDB lineage: Bacteria > UBP14 > UBA6098 > B30-G16 > B30-G16 > JAMOPH01. The sequence continues at coordinate 309 of JAMOPH010000005.1, forward strand.
GCGAGATAAAGACCGTGTATATTGATTATTCCGGCAAACTCCAGAAGGCGCAGATAGATACGGATATGAACAAGTAAGTATCGCCGAAAATTTGGCGACACTTCTGGAGGGAGTCTGCAAAAGTGCAGGCTCCCTTTTTGTTTTTGTCCGCAATTTTTTCTTGACAAAATTTTTCTTCCTCTTTATATTAGCACTCGCTCAAATTGAGTGCTAACAACAATTTGATAACTTATTGTCAAACAACAAGATAAAGGAGGGTAAAAATGACAATCAAACCACTCCACGACAGAGTCCTTGTAAAACCCTTTGAGGAGGAAGAGGTCAAAAAAGGTGGAATCATCATTCCGGACACCGCCAAGGAAAGACCCCAGCAGGGCGAAGTGGTTGAGGTCGGCGAGGGAAGAATCAGCGACGACGGAAAGGTAATTCCGCTCAAAGTGAAAAAGGGCGACAAGGTCCTGTTCTCCAAATACGCGGGCACAGAGATTGAAATTGACAACGAGGAATACCTGATTATGCGCGAGTCCGACATTCTGGCAATTATTGAATAACCAAACCCAACCGAAAACCAAGGAGGTGAAAAATGGCAACCAAAATAATTGAATACTCCACCGATGCTCGTGAAAGAATCAAGCGCGGCGTGATGAAACTCGCCAAAGCGGTAAAAGTCACTCTCGGTCCCAAGGGGCGGAATGTGATTTTAGAGAAAAAGTTCGGCTCCCCGCAGGTGACCAAGGACGGCGTCACCGTCGCCAAGGAAATTGAACTTGAGGACCCGTTTGAAAACATCGGCGCGCAGTTGGTCAAGGAGGTGGCGTCCAAGACCTCCGATGTCGCCGGCGATGGAACCACCACCGCGACCGTGCTTGCCGAGGCGATTTTCCTTGAGGGGATGAAAAATGTCACCGCCGGCGCAAATCCTCAGGCGCTCCGCCGCGGACTTGAAAAAGCCACCAAAAAGATTGTGGACTACCTCGGCGAAATCGCCAAAGATGTCTCCGACTCCCAGGAAATCGCCTATGTCGGCGCAATCTCCGCCAACAACGATATGGAGATAGGGAAACTCATCGCCGAGGCGATGGACAAGGTCGGCAAAGAGGGCGTTATCACCGTTGAGGAAGCCAAGGGCACCGAGACCACCCTTGAGGTCGTGGAGGGTATGCAGTTTGACCGCGGATACATCTCGCCGTATTTCATCACCGACCCCGACAAAATGGAGGCGGTATTGGAAGAACCCCTCATCCTGATTCACGACAAGAAAATCTCCTCAATGAAGGACCTTCTGCCGGTGCTGGAGAAAATCGCACAAGCGGGGCGTTCACTGTTGATTATCGCGGAGGATGTTGAGGGCGAGGCTCTGGCGACGCTTGTGGTCAACAAACTGCGCGGTACCCTCAAGGTCTGCGCCGTCAAAGCCCCCGGCTTCGGCGACAGAAGAAAGCAGATGCTTCAGGATATCGCAATCCTCACCGGCGGCCAGGTGATTTCTGAGGAACTGGGCTTCAAACTTGAGAATGCCCGCCTTGAGGACCTCGGCGAGGCGAAAAAAGTCGTGGTGGACAAGGACAACACAACAATCGTTGAGGGCAAGGGCGACCCCGAAAGGATAAAGGCGCGCATCAACGAAATCAAGGTGCAGATTGAAAAAGCCACCTCCGACTGGGACCGCGAAAAACTTCAGGAGCGTCTGGCAAAACTTGCCGGCGGAGTGGCTGTGATTAAGGTCGGTGCCGCCACCGAGACCGAGATGAAGGAGAAAAAAGACCGCGTTGAGGACGCGCTTCACGCAACCCGAGCCGCGGTTGAGGAGGGAATCGTTCCCGGCGGCGGCGTGGCGCTGATCAGGGCTATCCCCAAACTCAAAGAGATTGAGAAGGAACTGGAGGGCGACGAGAAAATTGCGGCGGCAATTCTGCGCAAAGCGCTGACCGAGCCGCTCCGTCAGATTGCAGACAACGCCGGGCACGAGGGCTCCGTGGTGGTCAATAAGGTGATGAACGGCAAGGACGACTACGGCTTCAACGCCGAGACCGAAAAATTTGAGAACCTGCTGCAGGCAGGTGTTATTGACCCGAAGAAGGTGGTCCGCTCGGCGTTGGAGAATGCGGTGTCCGTGGCGGCGTTGATGCTCACCACCGAGGCGGTTGTTGTGGAGAAGAAAGAAAAAGAGAAACAGACCACGCCGCAGACTCCGCCCGATTACGAGTTCTAATTCACAAAATCCTTATCCAGAAGAGCCGTCCTGCGGGGCGGCTCTTTTTATTTTTACTCAAAACTTGACCTCCCCCGCTCAAACTTTTATTATGTTCTGCAAATCCAAACCAAAAAGGAGGAGGATAAATTGAAACGGACGATTGCATATTTGACGATGGCATTCGGGGCGCTGTGGATTGCGGCAGGTTTTGTTTCCTGCGTCCCTCAACAACAGGCAAATGTCCCTCAGGAACAACAGCCGCAGGTGGATTCAACAGAAATCAAACAGCAGGTAAAAATGTATCTGTCCCTCGGATGGACGAGCTACAAGAACAAGGACTACAAATCGGCGATAAAGAACTTCAAAAAGGTCCTTGAACTGGACCCGCAGAACGAAAAAGCCTATAAATTCCTTTCCGACTCATACCTGAGGATGGAGGACACCACCTACATTGACACCGCGCTGGCGATGTATAACACCGCGATAGAGAAATTCCCGAACACAGGCTATTACTACGCCGGGCGAGGATATATTTATCAGAAATTGGGCGACAGATTTGATGAACTGGCGCAGAACACTCAGGATACCACTCTTGCGGCGCAGTATGAGGCGAAGGCGGATTCCTTTGAGGACCTTGCGATGAAAGATTTCTACAAGGCTACCTCGCTGGATTCCACCGACGCCGCAAGCGCCGCCGCTCTGGGAACTATATGGCTTCGCAGGGGAAAACTTGATTCTGCTATGGTGTGGCTGGAAAAATCCGTCAGGGCAGACCCGGAACAGGTGGCGATATGGAAAATTCTGGCGAAACTTTATGTAGCGAGAAATATGTATGAAAAAGCCGCCGAGGCATACGAACACCTTGCAAAACTTGAGCCCTCTGAACCGGAGCACGAACTTAAACACGGACAGTATCTGGCAAAATCGGGGAAATTCTCAGAGGCGGTGGAAATTCTGCAGAAATATATTGAGAAAAATCCACAGGACTATAGGGGATATCAATATATGGGGCTTGCGCTTGCCGCCGATGGCAAGTATAAAGAGGCTTTAGAGCAACTCAAAAAGGCGGAAAAAATCAATCCCAACAGCGTGAAACTTATGTGCGATATCGCATCAACATACATTGATATGAAAAAATACTCCCTTGCGCAAAGATATATCAACAAAGCCAAGAAAATTGACCCGTCATACGGATATATCTACATAGTTGAGGGCGATATATATCAGCAGAAAGCGATGGATAAAGTTCCCCCCTCCGGCGAAGTGAATATGGAGATAAAGTGTATGTTCCTCAAGGCGACAAAAATATATAAGAAGGCGCTCAGAGACCCAAACTGGGCTGGTATCGCAAAAAGTAAAATTAACTATCTTAAACCCTATTTACCCACAAAGGAGGAAATCGCAGCGTATAAGTTCATTGAGGGCAAATCCTGCGGGGAATAAAGGCGTATGAGATTATCTGCAAAGCGCACATATCTGTGGGCGGAGATACTGCTTTTGGTCGCTGTGGCGGGATGGCTTTTTGGGGGATGTTTCGCCAGTAAAGCGGAGAAAGAGCGCCGGGCTGCTATGCCGTTCTATCAGGAGGCGCTCAACCGTTTCCTTGACGGCGACCTTGAAACCGCCCGGGAAAAGGTCGTCCTTGCGACGCACAAATACCCCGATTTCGTTGAGGCTCATATCCTCTACCAGCGCATCAGGGCAAAACAGTTGGAGACAAAAAGTCTGCTCAAAGAATACCGCAAACTGATGAAGGAAAACCCGGACAATCCTAACTTCATATTTTTGTATGCCCGTCTTCTTGACGACCTTGACGAGCAGGAGCGCCTCTACAAAAAGATAACGGACATAGATAAAAACTGCCCGTGGGGATATTTCGGGCTTGGATGGGTCTATTACAAGCGTGGGCAGTATGATGCCGCCGCAGAGCACTTTGAGCAGGCGGTCAAACTTGACCCGAAAAACCCGCTGTTTCACTTAGACCTTGGAGCGGCGTATTATCTGATGAAACACTACCGGGACGCCGAATCGGAACTTCTCAAAGCGGCAGAACTTGCCCCGAAACTGGTTGAGGTATGGTATGACCTCGGCACGGTTTACTATCAACTCTCCGACTACGACAAGGCGGTGGAGGCGCTGCGGAAATATGTGGATTTGTATCCTGCCGCCCCGGACGCCAAAAAGGTCAAAAAAATGATTACCCAACTCAGCGGCGGCAGACTGTGATTTCAAAAAGCCCTTTCACGAGGGGGGACGATGGACAATCTCGCCAAGGGGATCTCCTATCTGGGGATTGGTGAGACAAACCTTGCGGAGAAATTTTTGCTCCGGGCGGCAGAGGAAGAACCCGAGCGGGCAGAGGTCTGGAAAAATTTGGGAGAGTGCCACATAATTCAGGAAAAATACCAGAAAGCGAAAGAGGAACTTGAAAA
>JAMOPH010000006.1 GCA_027064665.1 bacterium
TTTGCGGTTAATGCCGACAGTGCAGTTTATTCTGTCTATTCCGATACTGCATTTTATGTAAACACGGCGACCTATGCGGACACGGCGGTTTACGCTGACACCTGCCTGAACTGTCCCCGTGCGGATTCTGCGGTGTATGCGGACACTGCATTGTATATTGCTGGCTCTGCGGTGGTGGGCAGGGTTGATAGTGCAACTTATGCGGATACAGCCTCATATGTTGATACAGCAATTTATGCTGACACCGCATTCTTTGTCTTCCGGGCGGAGACCACCACTTATTCGGATACATCTTTCTACATCGCTGGTGCCAATGTCGTTGGCAAAGTTGACAGCGCAGTTTATTCCGACACTGCGTTCTTTGTTGCCCGGGCGGAAACTTCTACTTATTCTGATACGGCGTGGTATGTTATGGGCAGGGTTGACAGTGCCCAGTTTGCGGATACGGTTCTGGGAAAGATAGACAGTTCTCTCTATTCTGATACTGCGGCGGTTGCCGGCGATTTGCTCCCCGGTGATGCGGACTACATTCAGAATCTTACCCCCGATGGAGTCGGCGCCACCGGGCAGACGGCTGATTTTGACATCACAGGAAACGGCGAAATCGGCGGAGACCTTCACATTTACGGCGACCTGACCGTTGACGGCAAAATTGACCCCACCTATCTGGCTCTCACGCCGCAGGTCTCCGACCCGGCGCCTGCTGTCGCAGGTAAACTCTGGGTTGATGCTGGGAACAATCTCGTTTACAACCAGTCCGCCGGGACAAGTCTTATAGTTGTGGCAACTTCCACCGGGCAGGTGGATGCCTCGGATATCTCCGCAAACTCTGTGGATTCCAGCCACATTATTGATGGTTCTGTGGGTTCGGCGGACATAAACTGGGGCACCGGTGCCGGTCAGGTTGACGCCGCAGATGTCCCCTATTCTCCGGCGGTGCTTTCCGATTGGGGCGGAGTCAATCCGCAGTATGTCAATGTTGCGCTGGACACCCTTGCCGCAAGGGTTACCTCACTTGGCTCCGGTGGTCTTTACGATTTGACCGATGGCAGAGGAATCAGAACCTTTGTCTACAACGGCGGCGCCGCGGAGACTGTTGAGGTCGACCTTTTTGCCGGCGGCGGGCTTGAGTTCGCCGGTTCCGACAGCGCCCTCGCCGTTGAGGTCGGTGATTTCGCAGGCAACGGTCTGGCTGGCTCGGACAGAAACCTCTACGTTGATGTCGCCGCAAGCGGTGCACTCACCAACACCGGCGGCACCGGTTCGCAACTTGCCGTCCTGGTTGATGGCACCACCATCGGTATCAACGGCTCCAATCAACTTTACATACCCAACGGCGCAGTGGACGAAAATCTTTTGAGCGCATCGGTTGCCGGGCAGGGACTTGTGGGTGGCGGCGGAAACCCGCTTGATGTTAATGTCGGCGCAGGACTTGTGATATCCAATGATTCGGTCAAGGTGGATGAGGCAAATATACCTTATACCCCTTCAATTCCTGCCAACTGGAACGGCGGAGTTGACCCCGGCGATGTGGATGATGCCCTGGACTCTCTGGCATCGCGGCTAAATCAAATTCTTGCGGGTGGACTTTTGCAGGACCTCGTTCCGGGCAATGGTCTCACTGGCGGAAACTACGATGGTTCCGTATCCCGCACCTGGTCTGTTGATGTGAACCCTGCCGGTGGTCTCACCAACGATTTCTCTGGCTCGGGGCAACTTGGAATCAACACCGATGGCTACATATCAATAAACGGCTCCAATCAGTTGCAGATAGATGTCTCCGCTGCCGGTGATGGTCTGCGGGGTGGAAGTGGCTCGCCACTTGCGGTTAATACAGGCTATGGCATAACTATTGCGTCGGACACGGTCAGAATTGATAACATCTGGTTCTCCGGCGATGTATCCGTAGGTGCCGATGGCTCGGTGGCGATTTCAAATGACGCCATAGACAGCACAAATATCGCCGATGGTTCGATTTCGGCGAACGACCTCGGAAACGGGGTCGTCACGGCAAATAAACTGGCAACTGACGCTGTCACCACTGCCAAAATCTCCGACCAGTCCGTTACACCCGCGAAGATTGACAGCACTGGTGATTATGCAGTCAACAATGTCAGGGTAAAACAACGCGTAACAATAGACCAGACCAACGGCTATGCCCTCAGATTGAGGATATTCCCCGGGACAACTTCCACTCCCACCGGACTTACCTGGGCTCTCGACGGCGATATGATTATCTGGAACGACACCGACGGTCCCGATGACACCCCCGGCACCGCGGATGACAACGACTACAAAATCTGCGTATATGTTGGCGGAACTTGGCAGTGCACTGATGTGAACTGACCCCCTTTGTGGGAGTAAAACTCAACCAATTCAAAGGGGGTATCAAGATGAAAACGAAGATATTTGTGATACTGGTTCTGATATTCGGTGCGGGGGTCGGGTTCGCTCAGGGTTTCGGGACAAATTACCTGCCGGTTTATCTGTGCCCCAATTCCTGTTTTGAACTGGATATTGCCCACGACACTCTCAATCCCGGCTATGTCTATGACAGCGTTTATGTTTTCAGCCGGTTAGAGAGTCTTGCTACCGGGTCTTCCGGGCGATGGTATCCCCTGCCGGATACTGCTGCTCCGCTGCCCCAGATTTGCAACAATGCATACTTTGACGCCGGGCGTGGAGAATGGGTTTTCGGCTGGGATTCGGTCTATATCCGGGCGGACACCAATGGTTTCCCCGCCGCCGAGACGACGATATGGGTTTTCCACTATCCGCCGGATTCCGGATGGGTGAGTGCCGGCGGCACCACGCTCTGCCCGGCGGTCGCAGGAACACTTTTCGGAAAATACCTTGAGGTGAGAGGGGCGTTTTTCTGGAGTTTTGTCGTGGACACCGCCGTGGTGGCAAACGATTTTGCCCACCCGGAGATAATTGACACCACAATCTGCATTCGCCCGGACCATCAGGCATACTGGGCGCCCGACACATTTTCCCTCTCGCCGACCTATATTGACACCACCTACGACCCCTGCCCGAGTTTGATTTGCACCACATTCACGCTCCTGCCCACAGACCCTGTTCCCGACACGACGATAATCGCCTGTCGGGATTTCCCCAACACCGTGATTCTGACCTCGTCTTATCCCTACGACCACAACTGGATTTACAACGGCGCCGTGATTCTGCACAGCACGGGAACCGAGGACACCCTTGAAATAACCCCCACCGTCTGCGGAACAAGTTGGGTCTATTATGAAATCACCGGTTCCGGCGCCTGTGCCGCCGCAAGGATTGACAGCGTGGCGGTCTGGGCGCCGTGCAGCGAGTATGAAATTGTGCTGACTTCCTCTATGCCCCACGACAGCGGCGAGTCCTACTGCGCCGGCGAGACTCTGACTCTCTGCCTTTCCGGCGAGAACTTTGATTCCGCCGATGTCTGCTGGGACCTGCCGGGGGCGTATCTGTGCGGAAAGTGCGTCCAGATGATAGCCGACACATCCGCCTGGGTCTATATCAATGCCGCCGACACTTTCGGATGCCTCCACACCGATTCTGTGTATGTCCCGGTCAATCCGCCGGTTGAGTTTGAGTTCTTTGTTTCCAATGGTTGTCTGGGCGAGGAGTTGACCTTCACTGTGGCGCCCGATTCCTCCGTAAGCGCCGACTATGCCATAATTCAGTTCGGCGACGGCACCTGGGAATATGTTGACACTTTTGACTCGGCGGGGAATTTTGTCGCCACTCACCGCTACGACAGCGCCGGCGTGTATGTATCTTATGCCACCCTCTACGATTCCGCCGGATGTTCCCGCACCGACAGCGTCTGGGTCAGGCAGACGGAAATTGTCGCCCATCTGACCGTGGACGAAAACCCCGCCTGCCTTGGCGGCGAGATATATCTTGACGCCTCCTTGAGCGCCGCCAATCCGTCAGGGGATTTGATATATCACTTCTACGACCCCGCCGGCGATTCGGTCTATTTCGGCGATTTGCCCCACTGCGTTGATACGCTGGATTCTGCCGGCGTGTGGTATGTCTGGGTGATTGACACCGCCGCCGGGTGTTCCTCCTATGCGGCGATTTCGGTTCAGGCACGATGGGTTGAGGTCTTTGCCCCCGAGACTGTGCTTGCGCTTTCGGGATGCGAAAGGTGTCTTGGAATCGGCGCCGTTCCTCACAACTGCGGCGGCGAGATTGATTTCGGCTATGCGGAATATGACCCGGCAACCGGCAATCTTGGTGCCTTCGTGCCGCTGGATTCCTCGCTGTTCTGTGTGCCCGGTTCCGGCGGCGATGGGGCATATTATCTGTATGGCTGGTGCTCGGAATGCCCGGATTCCCGGGATTCGGCGCTGGTGTCTGTCCGCAGGGTGGATGTCAACGCCGTGGCATACGACACATTCGTGTGCTACGGTCAACCTATGCCCAATGTTCTGGATTCGGTGAACATTTCGCCCGCCTATGCCGCCGATTCCCTGTGGATTCAGGTGGTGTTCAGCCGTGAGGGCGGCGGCGTGGACACAGTCGTGCGGTGGAGCCGATACGATTCCCTGCCGGCGCAGTTTGACTGGTATCCCGTGCCGGGCAACGGAATTTTGACATACAGTTTCGCCCTTGAGGGCGCATATGAATGCACACAGGATTTTTCCGCAAGGATTACCATTGACCGTCCCGTGGCGGTGCTTGAGGTCGCCGGCGGCGGGTATTCCTGCATCACTCGTCCTCTTGTCCTTGATGCTTCGGCGAGTTATTCCAACTGCACCGGTCCGGATTTCTGCTATCGCTACTTTGAGGATTTCGGCGGAGTGTTGCTGCCGCTGGATTCCGCTTGCTGTGGTGCCGCCTGCGATTCCTTCACAATTGCGGCGCTGACCGTGGGAACACACATCTACGC
>JAMOPH010000007.1 GCA_027064665.1 bacterium
CGCCTATGTATAAAATCCTTGCTATCAACCCCGGCTCAACATCAACCAAAATCGCGCTCTACGAGGATGAAAAACCCATCTTCGTGGAGTCCATCAAACACGACCCGCAGGAACTGGCAAAATTTGAGGACTACCGCGACCAATACCACTTCCGCGCCGAGGTCATAAAAAAGGTTCTTGCGGAAAAGGGCGTGGACCCCAAAACCCTTTCGGCCGTCGTCGGGCGCGGAGGTCCCTTCAAGCCGCTGGAGTCCGGAACATACGCGGTCAACGAGGCGATGAAGCGCGATGTCCTTGAGGGCAAAGTCCTGGCGGACCACATCAGCAACATCGGATGTCTTCTGGCGGCGGAAATCGCCGAGCCGCTGGGAATCCCCGCATTCATTGTTGACCCGGTCAGCGTGGACGAATTTGAGGAGGTCGCCCGCATCTCCGGACATCCCGAAATCCCCCGGCGGAGCCTCGCCCACGCGCTCAATGTCAAGATGGTCGCCAAGAAATACGCCAAGGAAATCGGCAAGTCCTACGAGGACCTCAACCTTGTCGTGGCGCATCTGGGCGGCGGGATAACCATCTCCTCGCACCGCAAGGGCAGGATGATTGATGTCAACAACGCCAACGACGAAGGACCGTTCTCGCCCCAGCGCTGTGGAACTCTGCCCATCACCGGGCTGGCGAAACTGTGCTACTCCGGCAAATACGACCAGAAAGAAATGCTCGCCCAACTGACCAAAAAGGGCGGAATGATGGCATACCTTGGCACCGACGATATGAAGGAGGTCAAATCCCGAATTGACGCCGGCGACCAGCAGGCGAAACTTATCGCCGAGGCGATGGCTTACCAGATTGGCAAATACATCGGCGCCTACGCCGCAGTCCTTGACGGCGAAGTGGACGCAATCCTCCTCACCGGCGGAATCGCCCACAACGACTGGTTCGTGGATATGATTATGCCGAAAATCAAATGGATTGCCCCGGTGAAAATCTACCCCGGCGAGGACGAGATGGAAGCGCTCGTGCGCGGCGTTCTGCGGGTTCTCCGCGGCGAAGAACAGGTGAAAGAATACTCCTGATGCGGGGGCAACCCTTTTTGAAAAAAGGGCGAGGGAAAAACCGCTATGCATGAACACCTTAATACGAATTTCCTTCTCCCTCTGGGAGAAGGTGCCGAGCGAAGCGAGGCGGATGAGGGCGGCTTGTGTTCCCCCCTCATCCTCTAACTCCTTCTCCCATCAGGGGAGAAGGAAAACCATTGAAAGAGGTATCATAGCATTTTGGTATTTCCCGCGGCGGAGAGCCTTTCTTCTAAGAAAGGTTTCCCCGCAAAAATCAGATTCTCTCCCCAAGTTCCATCGCATCATACCGGCAGAAATCCGCGCAGAAGCCACAGCCGATGCAGTTCTGCGGGATGACCTTGGCGACTTCGCCGTCCATATACAACGCACCCTGAATGCACTTTGTCACGCACACCCGACAGCCGGTGCACTTTTCCTCGTCAATCGTCATCACCGGGATGCCGGCGAATTTTTTGCGCTCGGAAAGTTTTTTGGCGTAAAGCCCCCGGATTTCGTCTATTGAGGAATAACCGTGTTTGTCCAGCCAGTCGTTTATCTCCCCGGCGACCTTGCCGTAGATATTGTGCCCGAACTTTATCGCGCCGGTGCAGATTTGCACAGCGGACGCCCCCGCCATAAAGAATTTTATCGCATCTGTGCCTTTCTCAATTCCGCCCACGCCAACCACCGGTTTCGGCTGGACGGAACTGACCTGATGCACGATTCTGAGCGCCACGGGAAGAATCGGCGGACCGGAGAGCCAGCCATATCCCTGCTGTGAGCCCAGTTTCGGCACCGGGTTTTCGGGGTCAAAGTCCAGCACGGGACCGAAGGAATTTATCGCCACAAAGCCATCAACATAGGGGGATGCCGCCACGGCAAGTTCCTCAATGTTGGGGATATTCGGCGAAAGTTTCATAAAAATCGGGGCTTCAACCGCGCGCCGAAGCGCCATCGCAATGTCAACTATCGGCTGGATTTCCCTGCCGACATAGTGAATTGAGAACTCAAAGGCATCGGGGGCGATTTCCCTCTGGATGAGTTTGCCCAACTCCTCAACCTCATCGGCGCGGTAGCCCACAGACACTATCAGCGGCACGCCGGCGGATTTCGCTTTTTTGAGTTCCTGCAGAAAATTCACCACATCAATTTCCGACCAGGTCTCGCAGTTTATTGCGCCGCGGCAGATTGTGGAGCGGATGGTCGGGCGGGGGTCATCGGCGGGCACCACCGACACGGTCTTGGATACCACAGCGCCGGCGCCGCCCTCAACCGCCTTCAGCATCAAATCGCCAGTGCGGACATTCGGTCCCGCCGCCGGCATCACCGGATTTTTCATATAAATCCCCGCAATTTTCACGCCTATATTCGCCATATCCTCCCCTTCCGTGATATAATTGAGTTCGCCTAACCGTAGAATCTCTCCCAGAGTTTGCGACCGACATCCTTTGCCTTCTGGCGCACCTCTTCCTCGTCGCAGAATTTGACCTCACCGTCTTGGAAAAGAATTTCCCCGTTGCCGATGGTGATGAACGCCCTCGCCGATTTCACCCCAAAAATCAGGTGCCCCACCAGATTTTCCGGGGTGAGTTGGGTCGCCGGGACATAGTCAAGGACCACTATGTCGGCATATTTGCCCACATCAAGCGAGGCTGTGTCGGGGAAAAAGCGCTCCTGCACTTCGCGCCGATAGGCGAAAAACGAATCGGCAAGTTCCTCAAATGTGATTCCGTCGGCGGCGTTGAGGAAATACGCCGAGCGCAGGGTCAGAATCATATCGGCGGTTATGCCGTCGGTGCCGAGGATGTAGCGCCCGATTTTGCGGCGGTTCATCCTGCCCACGCGGTTGTTGGCGTTGGACTCAAAGTTCGCCGCCACAATCGGCTTGACCTGACGGATTATGTCGTAGTCCGCCCCGTCAAGATGGATGCAGTGGGCGAGAATTGAGTTTCCATCAAGCAGACCGAACCGGGCGAGCCGCTCCACCGGACCGGAATATCCCAACTGGCGGCAGAAATTCAGGTCGTGGGCGTCCTCGCCGCAGTGGATATGTATCGGCATCTGCGCCGGCTTGGATTCCGCCACCGCCCGAAGCGTGTCATCGCTCAATGTAAAGTTGGCGTGAAGCCCGAAAGCCCCACGGATATTAGGTGAGTCCTTGTGCCTCTCGTAAAAGTCAATGTTCTCCCGGATGTGCTGTTCAATTTTATCGGTGCCGGAGCGGTCTGATGTCTCAAAGCACAGAAGCCCCCGCACACCGGCGAGGGAGAACACCCCGGCAATAACATCAAGACTTCCCCGCACAAAATTCATTGAGGCGTGGTGGTCAAAAATCGCCGTGGCGCCGTGCCTGACAGCATCAATGACACCCACCAGAGCGGAGTAATAGACCGACTCCTCATCAAGGACCCTGTCAAGGCGCCACCACAGGTTCTCCAGAATTTGAACGAAATTTTCGGTGGGACCCGCCGGGGCAAGCCCTGTTGCCAGCGCAGAATACAGATGATGATGCCCCACTAAAAATCCGGGCATAGTGAGTCTTCCGCCGACATCAATTACCTCGTATCCGGCGAAATCCCGCCCGGCGAACTGCTCCGCCGAGCCCAGCGCCTCAATTCGCTCGCCGGAGATGACCACTATCCCGTCGGGAATAAATGTCCCCAGCCCGTCGGCGAGGAGCGCATTTTTCAGCACGATATTCGCCATCAGAAATACCTCATCACCCCCAGCAGAATCCCGAAGGGCTTGCGATACGACAGAAGCAGGTGGGCATAGGTGAAATCTTTGCCCACGGTTATCACCGAGCCAGCGGACATCCCGGCGTAGACATCTGTGTTCGGCACGCCGAGGCTGTCAAGATACGCCACAACCGCCCCGGCAACTCCAAGACCTATCTGTGCGTAGTTGTCGCCGTCGGCGGAGTTGTAACCCACCCACACCTGCGGGCGAACCATAAACGCCATATAGGTCTGCTTCTGGGGGAACATCGTATATCCGGCGCCGAAACCCACATTCCATCCGCTGAGGTCTCCGACATCAAACTCCGGGATGTCAACCCACAAATCAAGGGCGGAGTCTTCGTTCAGCGTGTTGCGATAGACAACGGAGTTCGGCGTGGTCATATATCCGAGGGCAATACCCAGCCGTGAGGGCGTCTGGGCAAACAGGACAGTGACTATAAATATCTGCACTATAATCAGAGTTTTTCTCATAAACTCCCCCCTAATTAATCCTCACAGCACCAGATATGACAAGAAGAAGAACAGGGAATACCCTCGCTGCCGAAAAAATAGAGAGAATTACCAGTAGTATTTGTCCTTCTTATATATGCACTATACCCGGTTCCAGATGAAGAGGTCCAAGTGTTACAATCATAGGTAGTATACGAGCCCGAGCTGGTGGATGCTATCGGGGCATACCATCCGCAACCACTAAAATATACATATTCATAGTCAAATCTAAAAGGCGCCGGATAACTTTGATAACTTGACACATTTGCGCTGTTCAACTCAGCCTGATTGCACATATGCCATCCGGGACCGAACTCATCAATGCATTTCTGGTTGGCGCCGGAGTATCCGCCCAGATTGCCGTTGTATGTGGATGAGGTCATTCTTATCCTGCGGATTTTGGGACCGGAGCCGCCGCCGGAGGAGGAACCGCCTATCGCTATGTATATCGTGTCGTTGCTTGCGGACTCTGTGATGCTTGAACTCTCATAGGGAACGAACATTATATGCCCCACTCTGCCGGTGGGGTTCGCCGAGGAACTCACCGACTGCAGT
>JAMOPH010000008.1 GCA_027064665.1 bacterium
GCGCCCGATGAGTTCCCGGCGAACTTCTATCCGTGGCAGGAGGCGGCACGGCGCCGGGGGATAAAATTTGAGGTGCTGCCCGAGCCGGACGAATCCCTGTTTGACCGTCCCGATGCCGGTGTCATCGCCGTCTCGTGGGTGCGCTTTTTTGATGGCTTCCGCTACGATTTGAGCCGACTTTCCGACATCGCCCGCAGGCGGGGAGCGTTTTTGTGCGTGGATGGAATTCAGGGCGCCGGCAACCTCGCCGTTAATCTGGACTCGCTCAACATCGCAACTTTTGCCGCCGGAGGGCAGAAGTGGCTTCTTTCGCCCTACGGCACGGGATTTTTGTATGTCTCGCCGGAGGCGCCGATAGAGCCGCAATTTGTGGGATGGCTTCAGCGGTTTGCCGCCGATGGCGATTATTCCTCTCTCCGCCGCTACGACCTTCCCGAGCCCGCAGACGCCACACGGTTTGAACTCGGCACGCTTCCATACCACAACCTCTGGGCAATGTGGAAATCGGTGGATTTGCTTTATCAAATAGGAATCGGCGAGATAGAAAAGCACAATCTTGCGCTTGCGGAAAATTTTGCAAAATCTGCCGCTGAAATTGATGGGATAAGGGTTATCAGCGAGGGCGGTGCGAGAAGGTCGTCAATCGTGAGCATAACGGCGCCCAACCCACGGGCACTGCATCGCCATCTTGCGGAAAAAAACATTATCTGCGCCTTCCGGGAGGGGAACATCAGATTCTCGTTCCACATATACAACGACGAGGAGCAGGTGGAAAAGGTCGTTGAGGAGATAAAGGTATGGGCACAAAAAATTTGAAGTTCTATCTGGCGTCGGATTCGCCGAGGCGGAAAGAGATACTTTCCCGCACGGGGTTCAACTTTGAGGTGGTTGGACGGGAACCCTTTGATGAGAAGGAATTTTCTGGGCTTCCGCCGGCGGAATACGCCCGGGCACTTGCGGTTAAGAAGGCAAAGATGGCAAAAATCCTGCCGGATGCTCCGCCGAATGCCATAGTGCTTGGTTTTGACACGATTGTCTATATTGACGGCGAAATTCTTGGCAAACCTAAAGACGAAAAGGAAGCGCAGAAATATCTGAAAAGACTTTCCGGGCGGTGGCACACGGTATATACCGGCGTTGGTGCGGTGCGTGTTGGCGACCGCAAAACCGCCTCAGGCGTTGAGGCAACACGGGTTCTCTTTTCGGAACTGACCGACGAGGAAATCCGTGCGTATGTTGAGTCGGGCGAGCCGATGGACAAGGCGGGTGCCTACGGAATACAGGAGTTGGGGGCGCTTTTAGTCAAAAGGGTTGAGGGATGCTTTTATAATGTGGTCGGGCTGCCCCTTTTGTGCTTGACCGAGGTTTTAAAATCGTTTAACATTGAAAGAGTTGAACTTCTGCGGAGGAAATCTTGAGGGAGTTGGGGGAATATCTGAGGCAGATGCGGGAGAGCCGGGGCGTCTCGCTGGAGGAGGTTGCCGAGGCGACCAAGGTCAAAATACAGTATCTCCGGGCGCTTGAGGAAGGGCGCTACGACCTGCTCCCTCCGGAAATATATGTCCGTGGATTTCTGCGCTCCTATGCGGAGTATCTCGGGATTGACCCCGAGGAACTCTACGCTCGGTATGAGGCGGACAAGCCCAAAAAGAAGAGCAGTCTTTTTACACGGCGGGAAACTTCCGTTCCCGCTCCGGAACTGACAACTCCCACCGAGCAGGTGCCGGCGGGCAAACCAGCCACAAATATCACCAAACTGTGGGATACACTGAAGGCTATTCCGACGGTGGTCTATGCCTTCGCCGGGCTGATAATACTTATAGGGCTTATCTTGATTCTTTCGCTGGGTGGGAAAAGCAAACCCGTCCCCGAGACCGTATCCGAGGCGATTTTGGGGGATACCACTGTCCAGCGGGTGGCGCCCGCTCCCGAGGATGAGGATATGTCGCAGGCAATAAAAATATCTATTGACAGCATAAATGCGATTCAGGCGCTGGCTATGGCGGACTCGCTCACCTATGTGGTCAGGGCAAAGGCGTATATCCCCCGAATTTACGCCGAGGCTGACACCAGCAAAACGCTCTATAAGGGAAGACTGCGAAAAGGTCAGGTGGTCAAATGGCGGGTGAAAAATTATCTGTATATAGAGTGTTCCAACTTCCCTGCGCTGGAGATATCCGTCAACGGGTTTGACCTCAAGCCGCTGCAGGGGCACATCGCCAGTTTGGCGCTGGACAGGTCAAACATCCAGATGTATCTTGAGGGGTATGTTCCGCCGCCGCGGCAGATTAGTTCTGCATACGGGCAGAGGATTGAAAGCCCCGGCACTGACACTGTGCCCCGTCCCCCCTCAGAAAGACCGATTAGGATGAGGAGAAAAAGAAACACCAGTCAGGTAAGTCTTCCGCCGCTTGCGCCAAAACCAGCCACCGCAGAGAGTGAGTCGGCAAACCACTCCGCAAAGCCAAAGATAAAACCGCCAAAATCCAACCAACTTAAACCGCCATCCTCGCAGGAGGGCAATCAATGAGAACAAAAACAGCGTTTTTGATGATGACCTTTTGCCTCGTTATGCTGTCGTCTGCGCAGGGGCGTCTGGGACAGGCGTATTCCTTTGTGTCTCCCTGCCAGCGATGCTGGGAATTCGGGGCAAGTTTTAAGTTTGGCGGAAATTCCGTCAGCCCGCAGTTCGTTGCAAAGTTCAACTGGATTGAGTGGTATCTGGGGACATCGCTTTCTGGCAACTCCGAAAACCTTTTCGCCAAGGTGGAGAAAACCACCACCATAGACAGTTTCTCCTACATCGCCGAGATTGACTCCTACACACTGGATTTGCGGGCGTATTTCATCCAGCCGGAGTTGGGCGCACGGATATTTTTCACACCCTCGGCGGAAATGAGCCCATACATTGACCTCGGCGCATTTTTTATGATCCCGGTGTCCAAATACAGTTATCACGAATACATCAATCATTTTGACAGCACCGGGGCAGTTATCTACTCGTTCCAGTCGTCCTCGGAGAGCAAGCCGAAGGTTAACCTCAAAGACCTCTACCAGATTGGCGGGAACTTTGCGTTCGGGGTAAGATACCGCCCCGGACTGCACTATGCCTTTTTCGGCGAGTTCAACGCCCGGGGACTGCTTATGGGCGGAGACATTGACTACGACTTTGAAAGCAACAGAAAAATCCAGACTGTCTTTTCCGGTCAACATCACGCCTGGGAGGGAAACGGAACCATCTGGGGGATAACCCTTGGCGGCGCAGTGGGCGTGGTGTTCTACTTTTAAAAACAAAAAAGCCGCCCGCACAATGGCGGACGGCTCGTCATCAATTACGGCGCAAATCTTTTATCACGGTCAGAAGACCTCTGTCAAGGCAGGCGAAACCCGCCGCAAAGCGCTCAAGTTCATCGGGGATAAATTCGGCAAGTTTTTCCATCGCCCAGCGGATATAGTATGCCGTAGCCAGAGCGTTGTGGTATGGGTCAAATATCGCCGGGCGTTCAATTTTCAGTCTCCGGCAGACCGAGTCAAAGGTCCGGGGTTCTATTGCGAACAGCCCGAGGTGGTCGCCATCGGCAAAGTGCGGATTCAACTGCGTGCGGGCATACGCCATAAGGACAAACCACATCCCATACTGCGCCGGGTTCTGCGGGAAGATTCTTTTTGCGGCGGCAAAAATCTTCCCGATAATGCCGGCATACTCATTCCTTCGGGACATTTTCCCCAACCTTTTTGGCGACCTGCGACAGAATTTCCCGTCTTGCGAGGTCGGCGTCCTGCAGACCGCAGGCTTTTATTAGTTTATCCACGGCTTTGTCAAGCCAGTCGTCCCAGCGCTGGTCGGGGAACATCAGAAGCATCTCGTCGGTGATTCTGTCGGCGATGAGGGCAATCTCCTGCGCGCGGGCGAGCCGCTCGGAAGACCTGTGAATCCACGGCTTTATGTATCGCCCGGCAAGATACCCCAGAATCAAAAGTATCAGCGGAATTCCGCCGATTTCAATCAGTTTCTCAACGGCGTCGTTCATACAGACCTCCTTTTTGGTTGACATACGAGTTGATTTTGGCGAATTTGCCGAGGATGGGCTCGGCGAAATGCTCAAAAAAATTTGCCGTCATCACCTGCGATGTGGTCAACTCAAGGCAGCACACACAGGAAAAACTGCTTGAGGTGATTCACCGCTGTCTTGAGGACACAAACCGCAAGTTCGCATCGGCGCTGATGAGGGATTTTAGAATTGTCCTCGGCGATATGATTCAAGGGGTGTGCGCCCGGAAACGCCGGGCATACGATATATACCAGTGGCTTGAGGAACTTCTGCACCTTGAGGGAGAGTTCCATCTGGGCAGACCGGTTCTAATCCGTTGCGGCATCGGAATCGGCAGGATTGACAACCCCAAAGCGCCGATTGAGGAAATGAGCGGGGAAAGTTTTTCCTACGCCGCCGAATCGCTTGAGATACTCAAAAGGGAGAAAAGGTCAAGTTGTGTGGCGGTCAGGTGGAAGGACAAAGATTTTTCCGAATTTGTGTCCTCGGCGCTGGGCGTGGCGCAGGCGCTGAAAAATCGCTGGGATACCCGGACCAGAAAGATTGTCCTCCTCGCCCGGGAGCGAAACACCCAGACCCAGATTGCAAGTCGCTTGAAACTCTCAAGAAATCAGGTGAAAACCGCGCTTGAGATGGCTGATTTCAAAAAACTGCGCCAATTTGAGAAAAACATCGCCAAAATTCTGGGGGGAATATGACAAACTGGCTCGCATACATCGGAATTTACACCCTCGGGATGGTGCTCTGTGTTGCAGCGAACTGGGGAATA
>JAMOPH010000009.1 GCA_027064665.1 bacterium
GACGAATGTGGAGGCTGTCCTGGGAAAAGGAAAGGGAAAAAGCCGCAACCAGAACAAAAATGATGTTTGTATATTTCATAACACCACCTCCTTTTATATAAGAATATAAACTGCACGCCCTATTGTCAATGACTCAAGGTTGGTCTTAAACTTGCGCCCCAAAAGAAAATGATTAAATTGCCGATATGAAAAAAATTTTGATAGCACTCGTCATCCTGTGGGGCGCAGCGTGGGCACAGTTTCATTTCGGCAAGAACAAAATTCAGCCCTTTGACTACCGGTGGGAGGTGCTGTCCACGCCGCATTTTGATATTTACTACTACACCGACGAGGAAAAACTCGCCCGGATTGCCGGGGAAATCGCCGAGAGAACATACACCCGCTACACCGCCCATTGGGGTTTCGCGCCGCGGGAAAGAGTGCCAATCGTGCTGTATTCCT
The DNA here is from genome assembly GCA_027064665.1 of bacterium. Taxonomy (GTDB): domain Bacteria; phylum UBP14; class UBA6098; order B30-G16; family B30-G16; genus JAMOPH01. The sequence goes on from JAMOPH010000009.1 coordinate 442, forward strand.
CGCCGGTGCTTTTCGCCGAGACCCACACAGTGCCGTTTATTATCCCCGAGGGAATCGGCGGGTTCACCGAATACATCAAAGGGCGGGTGATTCTCCCCTACACCGGCTCGCTCGCCGATTTTGAACACATCCTGCCGCACGAGTTGGTCCACATATGGCAGTTCCACTACGATGAGTTCCTGCACGACGCCCACGAACTTTTCTTTATGGATTTCCCGCCTCTGTGGTTCGTTGAGGGGCAGGCGGAACTTTTGTCCCAGCCGCAGGAATCCCACGATGAGCGCACCGAAATCATCGCCGACCTGGCAAACGACCGCTTCGTCCTGCCGACGGATTTTGACCGCATCGCCGGAACATACCAGATGTATAAGGAAGGCGAAAGTTTCCTGCGCTTTCTCAATCGGACTTTCGGCGACCGCACCGATGTCCGCCTCTTTGAGCGCGTGTGGGAGCACGGCTTCTTTGACGATGTGTTCAAAACCACGGTGGGGATAACACTGGAGGAAGCCGGGCTTCTGTGGCGTCAGGACCTGTGGCGTCGGTTCGGGGAATACATCGCCGCACGGACACCGGCAAGGGCAGCCGGGAAAATCCTTTCCCCCGAGGGCTATTTCTTCTCCCCCTTCCGGATTGACTCGGTCACGATAATCTGCAAGGGCAACAAACTGGGCTATACCGGGATATACCAAATCCGCAAGGGGCGGGCAAAATTAGTGAAAAAAATTGAGTTGACCGAATCCGCCGAGGCGACTCACCTTTTCAACAACCGAATTGCCCTCTGCGGCGACTCACTTGTGGCGTTCTCCGCAAAATCCGGCGGATATGATGCCCTCTTTGTCTGGAACAGGCGCTCCGGCAAAACGCACAAATTTCAGTTTGACGATGTGGTTGAGATTTCCTCGCCGTGGTTCTCCCCCGACGGGGAAACCGTATTTTTCTCCGGCGCCCGAAAGTCCGGATTCACCGACATTTTCTCCATAAATCTCCGCACCGGCACCCTGAAGGCGATCACCGACGACCACTACAGCGACCGGTTCCCGGTCTGCCTCGGAGATTCTGCGGTTCTGTTTGTCTCCGACAGAGGCGACAGTCTGCGGATGGGCTTTGTGCTGTATAATCCCGCCCGGGGCACTTTCACAGATATCGTTCTGCCCGGGGGCTTGTTCCGTCCGGTGGCGCCGTTCCCCGACGGCGAAAAACTCTACTTTGTCGCCGACGACGACACCTTCCCCGATATCTATATGCTTGACCTCGGCACCGATTCGGTCTTCAGGATGAGCCGCATAACCGAGCCGGTCTATGATGTCTTCCCCTGCGGCGAGACACTCTTGGTCTCCGCAAATACGGACAGGGGCATTGGAATTTATGCCATCGCCATACCGGACACGCCGGAGTTTGTGGGCAAAGTCTCCAAAAAAACATCCGCAGGGTGGTGGGAACTGCCGGCGCAGGGGCAGTCCCTGTATTCCGGCGAGAAACCCAAAAAGCCCAACGCCCATCGGCTGACCTTTGATCTTGCGCAGGGTGAGGTCAGCACGGTGTCCGGGCAGGAGAACGGCGGCGGAATTGAGATTGCCCTGTCGGATATGATGGGCGACCGCAGAATCTATGCCTTTTTCACCGATTACGCCCAGAGTCTGTCGGAACTGCTGTCCGAGGCGAACTTTTCGCTGGTGTATTCCCGCTACGGCACCCGCTGGACGGCATCGGGCGGGATATTTCACCTTCACCTGCGCTCCTACGACCGCTATGAGGGCGCCTATGATGAGCGCCAGGCTGGAATTCTCGCCAGCGCCAGTTATGCCTTTTCCCGCTTTGTCCGAACTCAACTTGACGCCTTTGCCTACTACTCCGACCGGGGGGAGTATTTGTCGCCGCGCCGTAAGGATTTTATACTGTCCGCCAATCTTTCCCTCATCCGGGACAACGCAATCTGGGGCGCCACCGGACCGCTGGATGGTATGCGCGCAAATATCACCGCGGGTGCAGGAGTGGGCGCTTCGGGCACGCTGTATCACTATTTAATTTCTGTCGACCTGCGGAGATATCTGCGCCTGTCACGGTCGGTGTGCTGGGCAAACAGGGTCATCGCCCGCCACAGCGACGGACCCGAACCCCAGAGATTCTATATGGGCGGCACCTGGGATTTTCGCGGATACCCCTATTTCTACTTCTACGGCAAAAATCAATTCCTGTTCAACTCGGAACTGCGCTTCCCGCTGGTGAACAGATTTTATCTATCCACTCCGCTTTTGAGAATAGATATCCGCGGAATTCGCGGGGCGCTGTTCTTTGATGCCGGCGATGCGTGGGAGGATTCGCCGAACATCGTGGGAAGTTTCGGCATCGGCGCGAGGATGAACTTAAGCGGATACACCGTCCTCCGGTTAGATTTCGCCCAGACGACCGATTTCCACACCATTGACCCCCACTGGCGGTGGGATATATTTTTCGGGTGGGATTTTTAAACCCTATTGGAGGTGAAAAAATGGAAAAACAAAATGACTATGAAAAAGAAATTCTCTGGGTTTTAGCCAAAATATCAGAGTCAATAAAATTTGATGAGGCGCTGAACGAGTATTATATACACCACTATTTCACATATTTGTTGCAGAGCGAAGTCGGCAATCTAATAGACCTTGAAAATCCGCAGAATTCCATACTCCATCCCCATTGGCCCACATATAAAAGGCGGGCTCATATTAAATATAGCCTGTATACATTCGCCGAAATCAGAGAGGACGGCGGCGGCAAAAGCGCAGAGATTGACTTCACTATAGGAAACTATAGAACTCCACATATAGGCATTGAGTTCAAACTGCTATTTGGCTGGGACATCGAAGGGATAACTTTTGATTTAACAAAACTTTTATATATAAAAAATCGTCCATTCAAAACAGTATTTTCATATAACATAATTCTCAAAAATTACAGTTTAACCAGAAAAAAATACAACGAAAAGGTAAAAGAGACAATTCCTCTAATTCCATTCTGGGTGAGGCGCAGTTTGGGCGAGGACAGAATTGATAAATCAAGAAAACTCCATCTAATCATCGGGGAAATCAGCCCATTTGAGCGCAGATTCTGGTATGCAAACGAAATTGTGAACCCAGAAAAGGAGAATATAATACAGGGTTCACGCGAAAGTCTGCTGGATTTTGACGATATCCGCGCTATATTGCCTGACCGAGATATATAAACTTTTATTTTATTCATTTGCAACAAAACAGGCAATCTATTATCTTTCCCCGTGCGCGTTTTGATTATCATAGCGGCGTTTTTCAGCGAGGCAATGGCGCTGGCGGTGGGGGTTCCCGCCGAGTTCGCCGATTATCCCCCCGACTCCTTCCCCCAAATCCTTTGGCGGGCGGGGTTCTGGGACGCCCGCGTGGATTCCGTCCACGGGGATACCGTATTCGTCTCCCCCGGGCAGGCGTATATCGCGCACAAAATCACGGTGTATGCAGAGAGCACAAAAATTCAGGTGCTGGCGCAGGAAAACATCATAATCCGCCCCGGCGATACCCTGACCGCAGAACTCATCGCCCGGCAGGAAAGCCGCTTCATCTCCCTGTGCGAGGACAACGGATTCCCCTTCGCCTACTGCGAACACTCCTTCCGGGGAAACGGGAACAACACCGAGGTGCATTTCCACATAGACCCGGGCGAACTGGTGCGCCTTGCGCGGATAGAACCCGAAATTGAGGGCAAAACCCGTCCGGGGGTTATCGCCCATCTTATGCTGTTCAAACCCAATATGATGTTCAGCCGGGCAGAAATTTTCAGGGCAACCGCAAGGCTTCGCCGGGCGGGGATAGTGTCGGTCTCGGGCGAGCCGTATCCGGCGCTTGCCCCCGATGGCAAATGGGTTCTGGTGCTTCACTGCCGGGATATCCCCACCACAAGCGCCTCTGGCGTGGTGGGATACTACGAGGGCGAGTTCTCCGGCAATTTTGAGTTCACATCAAAAAACCTGTTCGGCACAGGACGCAAAGTGTCGTTTGAGTTCCGCGCCGATGCCCGGACGAAGGAGATAGAGATATCCTATGCCGAGCCGTTCGTGTTCTCGGCGAATGTCTCGCCGGAGTTCGGCACTAAATGGCTCATCGCGGAAAGCAGTTATGTCCGGCGGGAGCACACGCTTGGGGTAAAAATTCCGCTGTCCTACGAGACGGACTGGTATCTGGGGGTTCTTGCCGGGAGAACCACGCCCGACGAGGCAAACCCGGATGGGACAAATCAGGAGAACTACGGCGCCGAGATGGGGGTCAGTTATTCCTCGCTGGATGACGCAGTTCTGCCCGGGAACGGGATTTTTCTCAAAGTATCTGCCAGCGGCGAGTATCAGAGAAGTTGGGGCGGTGAGGATTTGCGCCAGTT
>JAMOPH010000010.1 GCA_027064665.1 bacterium
CAAAGGGGAAATTTTCCTACTCGGCGGACATTCTGGCGTTCTATCGTGCGTTTGCCGGCGATAAAATCCTTCTGCGGACAAATCTGGTCTCTATGCGGACAATCACCAGGGAACCCAGAGAGAATCTGTGGGAAAAGGACGAAATCTCGATGAGCATCAGGATAAAGGGCGCCCAGCCGGAAGTTTTTATCACCATCCGCAACGACGGCACGGTCATCGCCCGCACCGGCGACGGCACCACTCTGCCCGCCCGGGCGATAATCACCACAAAATACGATATGCTTGAGGTTGAGGTGAAAAATCCCTATCCCGCTCCGGTGCAGAAGAACCTGCAGTTTGAGATAAGGACCTACTCACACTCTGATTTCTGCGATTATCTTCTTGCGACGGCGCACAGCCCCAAAGGACCCGCACACTGCGCATTTATGCACCACGGCAATCAGGCGCTCGCCTACACCGATGTTTTCCGCGGGCGGGGCGATGACCCCGACGGCTCCGGCTTTGACGAGGCTCTGGAAATCCACGACCTGTATGACATCCCTATCTGCATCCATATGTCTGGACCGCTTCAGAGCGACGCCGCCTGGTATGACCCCGATTTCAACGCCTGGGTCGCCCGGGGCGTGTCCGAGGGATGGATTGATATGATTGGCTCCGCCTACGCCCAGCACATTATGCCCTTCGTCCAGGATAATATGAACGACTGGGCGGTGTATATCCATCGGCAGATGACCCACAACTACTACAACTACTGGACCAAGGTCGCCTGGGTGCCGGAGAGAACATATCTGGCAACAGGGACATATCCCGATGCCGGCGTGATTGACAACATCGCCGACAACTTCACCGACCACGACATAGAGGCGATAATTCTGGATGATGATGTGCACCTTTCGGGCTATGATAACCATCAAATCCACACCATAAGCGGGACCGGACTGAAGGTGATTCCCCGGGACCACGATTTTACCGGTCGGCTTCACGCCGGCGACGGCGCCGGAGCGATGTCAATCCTTGAGGGCCTTGCCGCAAGCGCTGGGGGCGACTACAGAATTGTCGTCTATGCCGACGACTGGGAGATGGCAGCAGAAATAGGCGAATGGGCGTCCTCAATGCCCAACGCCAAGGAGACCTACGACTGGATGATAGAACAGTGCCACTCCAATTCCGCCTGGCTTCACACCTGGAAACTCACCGATGCGATTTACAATCCCAATTTCAACGGGGTAACGCTGACGCCCACCTACGGTTCTTATGGTGCGATAGGCGGCTCCGACGGATACGGCGGCGGCAACAATGGATGGTATACCCACTGGGCGGGATACTCCTCGCCCTCGGACCATCACTCCCCGCAGTGGAATTTCGGCTACATCTGGTCCGATGCCCGCAACAACCTTATGACCGCACCGGATAACAACATCTCCCAGATGGGCTGGTATGTCCTGATGACCAACCTGTTTGAGACCGGCTGGCACGACGGTATGGGCGGACCGATTTCCGGCTGGGAGATGAAGTTTTCCACGCACATCAAAAACGCCAATGTGTATGCTGAGGGCGCCCGATGGGCAAATGGCGATTTCACCGAGCCTGTGGCGGCGTATTTCGCCGACTACGACCACGACGGCGACGACGAACTGGTCATCTACAACGACCGGGTTTTTGCGGTGTTTGAGGCAATCGGCGGGCGCGCAGTGTGGATTTTCGCCAAGGACGGCACGGACAACACCACAATTGTGGGCAACGACAACGCCTACTGGGAAGGCACCGAGGGCGACTACAACGACGCCAACCATATCGCGGCGCTTTCCGATGTCGGAGTGGGTGGTGTGGACTACGAACACCAGTATTACGACTGGGAGATTGAATACTCCGGCAGTGATTCGGCGGTGATTGTGCTCCGGCACGGCGACCTGCGGAAAAGAATCTCCGTCCGACCCGGGGAGCCGTTTCTGCGGTGCGAATACCTCACCCGCGACAAGATGACCTATATAAAAACCGGATACTCCCCGGATATGGTGAACCTGCTCTACGGTCCGGATATCCAGCGGATATGGAAGTTCAGCGATTATTGTGGGTTCCGCAACCAGAACACGAACGCCGTCGGGGCAATAATTCTGGGGAACGGCGGCGCGGAACACAACGCCGAATTTTCAAGCACATACCTGCGCGGCGACGAAATCCGCGGGAAGGGCACCTTTGGGTTTTACCTCTACGCCGGCTGGCAGACCGCCACCGCCGAGGGGTATGTCCCCGCGTTTGACACACTCTCGGCAAATTTAGGCGATGATTTCCCGCCGGACGCCTACCGCGCCACATACAACCCCGGCTCCGACCTTTTAGTGATAAACTTCACCGATGCGATTGACATCTCCGCGGTCAATCCTGCCGGGATAGGGTTTGACCAGAGCGCCGACGGAAGCACCGACCTGTGGCTTGATGCCTCCTGCTCGGTGGTCAACACCTCCGACGACGCCAATCTGCGGATACAACTTTCGCCGTCAAAGGCGGCGGCGCTGGAATCGCTCTCGCCGACAAATTTGGTGCTGGTGCTGTCCGCCGGGGCAGTGAGGGACACCGCAGGTAACCTCTGCCGGGCGCTCGGCGCCGGTCCTGACCAGGTCTATGTCAATATGACTGATTACCTGGCGATAACAATTGACGGATATTTGGACACCACCGAATGGCACTGGTATTCCCTGTTCATAGACGACCCGGACGACGACAGCGAATGGGACCCCACCAAAAACGAAATCTGGGGAGTTTATCTCTACTGGGATTCTATCTATGTGTATTTTGCCATCAACGGGATAGTGGAGACATACCCCAACGACAATGCGTGGCTTCTCTACATTGACACCGACTACGGCGGACCCAACGGCGTGACCGACCTGACCGAAATAGACAACTGGAACCGCCAGACGGTGTTCTCCTCGTCGTCGGGGTTTAAGTGCGACTATCAGTATGGCTCCTACACCGGCTGGGACGGCGATTTCTGGCGGATACTCAGTCCGACCTCAAGCGAGCAGGTGACCACAGAACTGTGGTGCGCCACAGATTTGGGCTCTGCCAATCCCGCCAGCGAGATTGCAGTCAGTTGGGACCAGTTGTATGGGCTCGGGCGGGGCAGAGTTCCCTCCGGCGCGACAATTGCCCTTGTGGCAAGCATCGCCAGCGATATAGCCCTGGGCGGAGACTGCGCTCCGAACAACACAACCTCCTCCCTGCCGACACTGGATTCCGCCAAGGCAGTGGTGATTGACGCCGACAACGACGGCTACCCCGACCCCTGCGAGGATGTTCTGGGGATTATTCATAAGTCGCCTGTGTATCCGCAGAAATTTGAGATGACAACAACCCCCAATCCCTTCAACAGCGCCTGTGAGATAACCGTGCCGGCGACGGCAAAAGTGGAGATATACAACCTTTCCGGGAAGAAAATTGCCAGTTTCCCCTCTGCTGCTGACCGCAACGCCCCGGGAACGAGAGAAATACTGTGGCATCCCGGAGACGAAATCCCCACGGGGATATATCTTGTGAAGGCGACCGATGGGGAAAAGTCATTGACCCGGAAGGTGCTTTTGATAAAATAGTCAGGCGCCGATTAAACTTCTTGCTACAGTGGGAAAAACAACTATACTTTAAAAAATCTACGAAAAAGGAGGCGGTATGTTCAGATGGAAAGTGTTGCTTCTGGCGGTTGCGCTGGCGGGAATTGTGTTCGGTCAGCAGGCGCAGGGACCAAAGCCCGACGATGTGGTCGCAGAGGTCAACGGGATAAAGATAACGGTGGGGGATGTCATCGCCGAACTGAACCGTCTGTCGCCGGAGGTCCAGCAGCAGATTCTTCAGGACCCCAACGGCAAGACACAACTGCTCAACTCGGTGATAAAGAAAAAACTCTTGGTCGCCGAGGCGAAAAAGTTGGGGATAGACACGCTGGATTTTGTAAAGAAGGCGGTGGACCGTGCCGCAGAGGACATATATGTGCAGGTTCTCCTCAACGAGGTTCAGCGGCAGAACGCACAGGTGACCGAGCAGGAAGCCCGCCAATTCTACGAGAAAAACGATTCCCTGTTCAACTTTGACTATCGGTATCACATTCAGCAGTTGGTCTTCGCCGACAAGGAACTGGCGGAAAAAGTGCTTAAACAACTGCGCAAGGGCAAAATCACCTGGGAGGAGGCGGTCAAAAAGTATCCCGGCGTGGGCAACACCCGCTCCGGGGATGCCGGCTGGTATTTCAAGAACAATCTGGTTCCCGCCGCCCGGGATGCCGTGGCAAAACTCAAGGACGGCGAAATCAGCGATGTTATCCCCATCGGCTCGCTGTTCTACATACTCAAACTAGTGGAGCACGAGGAACCCCGCAAAGCCACATTTGACGAGGTCAAGACCAACATAATCCAGTATCTGTCCAGCCAGAAGGCACAGCAGGCTGTTGCGAACTATCAGAATCGCCTCTGGATGCAGGCGAAAATTAGCATTGACAACGGCGTTCTCAACTCAATCAATCTGGCGCCGCAGAGATAACAACCACCGAAACCAAAATCCGCTGCTAAAAGTTTGATGGCGGGGACATTTGCGCAGAGATAGGTCCGCATCGGCAAAAATCCGGTGCGGGCTTTTTATGAACTCATACCTCAACCCTTGAGGAATTTTCTAACACTTCCGCACAGTTGCTTTGCCCTGCTCTCGGATTCGGCAAGATAGTTCTCGCCCAGATTGAGGGTCAGATACCGTGCGGAGACAATAAGCGGCGGGAAGCCATCCCGTGTGGTGCCGAATTTTATGGCGCTTTCAAGGTCGCCGCCCTGGGCACCT
>JAMOPH010000011.1 GCA_027064665.1 bacterium
ATTTGGAAACAAGGAGGGAATTATGGCGCATAAAAAGGGAGTGGGAAGTTCACGCAACGGTCGCGACAGCATAGGCAAAAGGCTGGGCGTGAAAAAATTTGGCGGCGAGTTTGTGCGCGCGGGCAATATTCTGGTTCGCCAGAGAGGAACAAAATTCCATCCCGGGCTCAATGTGGGTCGCGGCGGTGATGACACCCTGTTCGCCCTGGTGGACGGGGTAGTCAAATTCGGCAAAAACCGTTTCGGCAAAAGAATCGTGTCGGTAATCCCGGTTGAATGAGACAGGGAGAGTTCTTATGCTCAAAGAATACACTACCATTACCGAGGTTTCGGGACCGCTTTTAGTGGTTGAGGGAGTTGAGGGCGCCACTTATGAGGAACTGGTCTTAATCACTCTGCCCGATGGGAGCCAGCGCCGCGGCAAGGTTCTTGAGATTGACCGCGACCGTGCGCTGGTGCAGTTGTTTGAGGGCGCCACCGGCGTTGATGTCCAGCAGTCGCGGGTGCGGTTTCTGGGCAAAGGCGTGGAAATCGGGCTGTCTCTGGATATGCTGGGGCGAATTTTTGACGGCACCGGCCGTCCCATTGACGGCGGTCCCGAAATTATCCCTGAGGTCAAACGCGATATCAACGGCGCACCGATTAACCCCTACGCCCGCGAATTCCCACGGGAGTTCATCCAGACCGGAATCTCCGCCATTGACGGGCTGAACACCCTCGTCCGCGGGCAGAAACTGCCGATTTTCTCCGGCTCGGGACTCCCCCACAACCGTCTCGCCGCACAAATCGCACGCCAGGCAAAGGTTATCACCGGGGAGCAGTTCGCAGTGGTGTTTGGCGCGATGGGAATTACTTTTGAGGAGGCACAGTTTTTCCAGGAGGAGTTCAAAAAGACCGGCGCCATTGAACGCGCGGTGCTTTTCCTCAACCTCGCCGACGACCCGGCAATTGAGCGTATCTCAACCCCGCGAATGGCGCTGACCACCGCAGAATACCTCGCCTTTGACAAGGGAATGCACATCCTTGTCATTCTGACCGATATGACCAACTACTGCGAGGCGCTGCGCGAGGTGTCCGCGGCGAGAAAGGAAATCCCGGGAAGGCGCGGATATCCGGGGTATCTTTACACCGACCTTGCCACAATCTACGAGCGCGCCGGAAGAATCAAAGGACGCGAGGGCTCAATCACGATGATTCCAATTCTGACGATGCCCGAGGACGACAAAACCCATCCGATTCCCGACCTGACCGGATACATCACCGAGGGACAGATTGTTCTTTCGCGCCAGATGCACCGCGCAGGGATTTATCCGCCGATTGATGTTCAGCAGTCGCTGTCGCGTCTGCGCCAGAAAGGAATTGGTCCCGGGCGAACCCGCGAGGACCACGACGACCTTTTCGCACAACTTTACGCCGCCTACGCCCGCGGAGTCCAGGCGAGGGAATTATCCGTTATCCTCGGCGAGGCTGTCCTGACCGAGATGGACAAACTCTACTACCAGTTCGCCGAGACCTTTGAGAGGGAATACATCGGTCAGGGCGAATACACCGACCGCTCCATCGACGAAACCCTTGACCTGTCGTGGAAACTTCTCTCGGTCTTCCCCGATATGGAACTCAAACGAATCCGCAAGGAATTTCTGGAAAAATATATGCCCAAGTTCAGACAACAGCAGGCGGAACAGCAATCTGCAACAGTTTGATGCGGGGAATTTTTTGCGGGGGAAACCTTTCTTAAAAGGAAGGTTTTCCCCGCGCCCCTTTCCAAAGAATTTTGGGATTTTGCGGCGGACTAAATCAAAGATTTACTCCGCCGCAGGAAATTCCAAAATGCTATGATACCTCTCTCAATGGTTCTCCTTCTCCCCCGGCGGGAGAAAGAAAATCGGTGTTTGGCATCGGTATTTTCGTGCATAGCGGTTTCCCTCTCACGCCGTTCCTAAAAACTTTTTCGGCGTTCGGAAATTTTTGATTTCCGAACGCCGAACCCCAAAAGTTTTTAGGAAGGGGGTGCGGGGGAAAGCCCTTTTTTCAAAAAGGGTTGCCCCTGCAGAGTCATTCGCTCTGGGCGTGGATGTTCTGGAGAACGCCAATCATCGCCCAGAAGGTTATGAGCGACGACCCGCCGGCGGAGATGAACGGAAGCGGAATTCCGGTTATCGGGGCAAAGCCGAGGGTCATTGCGACATTGATGATGACCTGGAACTCAATTATCCCGGCGATGCCCATAGCGACGATGGAGCCGTATTGCGTGCGGGCAGAGGATGATATATCAAGTATGCGCTTGATTAGAAGGTAGAACAAAAACAGAAGCACCACTGCGCCGACAAATCCAAATTGTTCGCCGAGGACGGAGAACACAAAATCGGAGTGTTTCGCCGGCAGGAAGGCGAGTTTTGTCTGGGTGCCCTTGAGAATTCCCTTGCCCAAAATTCCGCCGGAGCCGATGGCGATTTTGGACTGAATCAGTTGGTATCCGGCGCCGAAGGGGTCGTGATGAGGGTTGAGGAAGACCATAATTCTCTCCCGCTGGTATGGATGAAGTCGTGACCACACATACGGCGTTGAGGCACCGATGAATATCGCCACGACCAGCACCACCGCAAACAATCCCGGGGAGACACGCCAGCGAATCATTATGAACAGCAAAAGCGCCATATAGACCGCCCACGCAATCCAGTGGACGGCGCTTACCATTGACAGAAGCGGAGTTAGAAGCAAAAACAGATACAGCGGGCGCACCCCGGCGGCATACAGCATCACAAACACCAGGACCACAAACACAATTCCCGTGCCGAGGTCGGGCTCTTTTACCACCAGCACAAACGGAATTATAACCAGCGCAAACGCCCCGACTATGGTGATTATGGAGTTTATCTCCCTTATCCTGTCCCGGAGCCATCGGGCGAGGACGAAGACCATCACCAACTTTGAGAACTCCGACGGCTGGACAGTGACCGGACCGAGGCGTATCCATCGGTGAACCCTGCCGCCCTCAAGAAATGTGAGGGATAATAGAACGATTATTGCGATATAATATACATACGCAAATCCATCGTGGATTCTGAGCGGAATTCTCCACAGGAAAAACATAACACCGATGCCCACCAGCAAAAACGCTATCTGGCGCAGATACAAACCGCTGAGTTCCGTGTTATATGTGGCAGAGTAAATAACAACTATTCCTATAATTGAAAGCAATAGCGCTATCAAGAATAGTGGAAAATCAAACTTCATATCCGCACCAACTATTTAGATTTGAATTTATTAGCAAGTTCCTTGAGAAATTTGGCAGTATCCGTCTCAAAAGTGTGCATTATAACCTCGCAATGGCGAAGATAGGGTTCTTTTCTTATGCCCGGTGCAAAAACGGCGCCGTCAATTATATATCGTCTTCCGTGCAGAGTGTCGTCAAACACATAGCCCACCACAGGACCGCCGGCGACAATCCTTGAATTTTTCCACCGGGCACGGTATTTCATCGCCGGGAACCCCTTAAACCTCACCAACTCATAGGTCAGGGTGCCGTCAATCAGGGAATCGCCCTCGTAATATATGAGGCACAGGCTATCCCGAATATGCTGGAGCCAGGAGAGGGAAACTTTGCCCTTTGGCACGGAATCAAGCGGTGTCCACCACACGAAGACCCAGCGCTCCGGCTCAAGCGCCCGAAGCCACAGAAAACGCTCCTTTCCGGTGCCCTTCTCCCAGTCAAACATCCTCGGCACACGGATGCCGAAACCATACTCGCTCACAATCCTGCGCTCAATGTCAAATTTTTCGCGCTCTCCCTGATAACCGCTGAACAGATAATTTGCCACATTTTCGTTGGTGTAGTCGTTGATTGTGTTGAAAATCAGGTTGGTGTTTTTGAGAATGAAGGTGCGAATATGCTCCGGAGTGGGACCGGTGATGATTAGAACTATCTGGTTTTTCGCCCAGACATCGTGTTTGACGAACATAACCGCCCCCGAGCGGGCAGTGTCCATTGCCTCGCCGGTCAAAGACCTGCGAACCCACGCCCCGAAAAACCCGGGGGACTCCAAAGACGCCGCAATCAAAACTATGTGGTGGTGCGTGCCGTCCTCAAAGGTTGAGGTGTCTCCCCAGACTATGCGCAGAAGTTTCTCCGGGCGGGGAGTTATTATCTGCCGCTCAATAGCAATTTTGAGCGGCTCACGGACAAAATCCATCTCCTGCGGGTCAACATAGGTGAACACGGCATTATAACTTCCTATGGCATCCCGCTTGGGATGTCCGCATCCCGCAAAGAGCAACACCAAAAGCCCCACCGCCAGATATAGTTTTCTCCACCGCATATCGTTCGCTCCCCTCGGCTCAATCAGATTAAAAGTTAACCTCTGCGCCGAAGATGGCAAATAAAAATCCCCCGCCTATGCGGGGGACAGGGCATTTTGAAGCAGATGACAGGTTTTCATTTGTATTCCTTGGCGATTTCAATGAGCGCCTCTACGGCGTATTCGGCATCCTCGGCGGTGTTGAATGCGCCGAAGGAAAAGCGCACCGTTCCCCGGGGTTCGCCGAGGTCAAAGTGAATCAGCGGGGCGCAGTGGCACCCGGCACGCACGGCTATTTTATATCTATTCCACAATTTTGCGGCGATTTCGCCCGGGTCGGCACCGGGGATGACCACCGGCACAATCGCCGTCCTGTCCCGGTCATCCTGCGGACCGAAAAGTTTGATGTTTTCGGCGTCCCGCAGTCCGTCAAGCATCACAGAAAGCAGTTGAAGTTTGTGCTCGTGGATTTTCTCCACGCCGGTCTCAAGAACCCATCT
>JAMOPH010000012.1 GCA_027064665.1 bacterium
GTTCCGGGGGTTTCCGGGCGCATCAAATTTCCGCGCCCAACTTGACAGACTTGAGACCCTCGCACAGGTTGAGGGACTTCTGCGCCCACTGATGGAATCTAAATTTTCCGACTTTTGAGCAGATATCCAATTCCCGTGCCCCACGACAGCACAAGAACCACACAGCCCCACACTAACACCGTGATTTGCAGGGGAGAGGACATCGGTCTCCCGATGAAGGTCTCCCAGAACAAAAGCCCAACGATGAGAATCATCTCAAGGGTGGTTTTAAGTTTTGCCGCCAGAACCGGAAGGATTATTTTGCCCTCGCTTTTTATCTTTGCGATTCTGACGGCGGTGACAACTATATCCCGCAGGACCAGCCCTGCGGCAATCCACCAGGGAAGTATCCCGAAGATGCTCAACGCTATCAGCGCAAGACCTGTCAGCAGTTTGTCGGCGATTGGGTCCCACAGTTTGCCGAAATCGGAAAGTTTTGTCCGGCGGGCGATGTAGCCATCAAGGGTGTCGGAAATCGCCCCGAGTGAAAAAAGCACAAATGCCACCTCTTTCGCTGTGGAATTGTCCTGCAGAAACAGAATAAAAACTATCGGGGCAACGATGATTCTTCCAAGTGTGAGATAATCGGCTATGGTCATAGTGTTTGCGGGTTATTCCTCGCCAAATCCCTCGGCAAAAAGTTTTGCCAGCGCCTCTACGGCTTCCTCCTCATCGGGACCCTCGGCTACAATTTTGAGTTTACTGCCCTTCTCCGCCGCAAGCACCAGAACGCCCATAATGCTTTTGGCGTTCACATTCATATTATCCTTTATGATTTTTATCTCGCTCTGAAACTGGCTCGCCGTCTTGACCAGCATCATCGCCGGGCGAGCGTGAAGCCCCAATTTATTTACCACTTCTACTTCTTTCTCCACCACAGGGTTCCTACCTTTTGCATTTGAATTTCAATCAAGTTATGTATATTAAGCCAAATTCAAACTTACGCAAGATATTTTGTATTGCAACGGCTAAAATGGAGATCAGGCTCAACAAATTTCTGCAGGAAAACCTTGGTATCAGCCGCCGAAACGCAGATGACTTGATTCGGCAGGGAAAAGTCATAGTTGACGGCAAACTCGCACGCCCCGGGCAGAAAATTGACCCCCGCAAAAACAAAGTCATCTGCGAGGGCAAACCTGTTCACCCCCGCCGCAGGAAAAAACTTTACTATGTCTTTCACAAACCTACAGGATATATCTGCTCCCGCAGGGGATTTAAAACCATCTACGATGTTATCCCGAAGAAATTACAACATCTGGACTATGTGGGGCGGCTTGATGTGAACACCTCTGGGGTGCTTCTGCTCACCGATGACGGCGAGTTTGCACAAAAAATTATGCGAAGCCGCATCTCCCGGCTCTACCGGGTTGAACTGAACGAAGCCCTCTCCGATGATGCCGCCGCAGTTCTGCGGGACGGTCCGTTTCTGGACGGGCGCAGAGTGGATATCGGCGCCATAGAAATTGACGGCAGAAATGTGTTGGTTGAACTCTTTGAGGGAAGATACCGGGCGGTCCGCAGGATGTTTGCCGCACTGGGATATGAGGTCAAAACCCTTGTGCGGATTCGCTTTGGTCCTGTGGAGTTGGGCGAACTTCCCGAATCTCAACTCCGCCCGCTCACCGGGGCGGAACTGAAGGAACTCCGCCGCCAGACGGAAAATTCCCCCGCATAAAATGTGTTGCGATGCCGCCTTGTTCTGCGTTTATTTTGAACTATGGCGAAAAAGGTGCTTTTCACACTGGCGATTATTTTGATTTCCGCCGCAGTTTTCGGGCAGGTGAGGGTGTATTCCGCCCTGAGCCAATCGGTGGTTATGGTCGGCGACACCGCAACACTGACGGTCGGCGTGGACTATCCCGACAGCGTGAAAATCGGCTTTGTCATACCGCAGGATTCGGTTCTGGGCGGGTTTGCGGTTCTGTCGGTGAAACTTGACACCATCCGCTCGCAGGGGAACCTGCGCCACGCAGAGATAAAATACAGACTGATATATTTTTCCGTCGGGGACAATTTGATTCCGCCTGTGGGCGTTGTGGCGCACTATCCCGACGGCACCGCCGACACAATCCTCACCCAGCCGATAAGGGTATCCTTTGTCCCGCTCATCCCCGACACGGCAAAACTTGATTCGCTCCAGATAAGGGATATAAAGCCGCCCCGGATGGTGGAGATAAAATACTCCGAGGTCGCCCACACCCTTTTGTATGGATTTTTGATTTTCCTCATCGCTCTGGCGCTGATTTTCCTGTGGCATCTGAAAAGCCGTGGGATAAGCATCGCAGAATTTGTCGCTCCGAAAAAGCCGCCGTGGGAGGTGGCGTTTATGGAACTTGACGCCCTCGCCGAGTCCGACCTGCTTGAGCGGGGCGAGTTCAAAGAATACTTTGACAGACTGACCGATATCCTGCGGAAATACATTGAGGACCGCTTCGGCGTGGCGGCGCTGGAACTTTCCACCACCGAGACTATGGAAAATCTGCGGTCCGCCTCGCTTGACCTTGACACTCTCACGGAGACCAGATTTGTTGACACCACCGGCGAACTTCTGCAGTTTGCCGATATGGTCAAGTTCGCCAAGTTCATCCCGCAAAAAGAGGATGCGCTTGAGTCGTGGCGCAAGGTGCGGGAACTGATAGAGATGACGATACCGAAGGCGCCGGAGGAGTCCGCCGGGGAGGCGCCACCTCCGCCGCAGGAAAGTTCGCATCAGCGGGATTCTCTCGGAGGTCAGGTATGAAAATCGCCGTGGTGGGAGCCACAGGTCTGGTGGGGAGTATTATGCTTTCCGAACTCGCCTCGGGAGATTTTGAGATTCCCGTGGATGAGGTCGTGGCGATGGCATCGGAGAAATCTGCGGGCAAACGAATCTGGTTTGGCGACGAGGAGATTGAGGTGGTTCCGCTGACAGAGGACACCGTCCCGAAGGTGGATATTGCGCTGTTTTCCGCCGGGGCAAAGGTTGCCAAAAAGTTTGCGCCGATTTTCGCCAAAAAAGGCGCCTTTGTGATTGACAATTCCTCTGCGTTCCGCCGGGAGCCCGATGTGCCCCTTGTGGTGCCGGAGATAAACGCCGATACAATTTCCGAGAATACAAAAATCATCGCAAACCCGAACTGCTCCACGATTCAACTTGTGATGGTTCTGGCGCCTTTGAGGCAGTTCGGCATAAAGTCGGTTTTTGTGGCGACATATCAGGCGATTTCCGGCGCCGGGGCGAAAACGCTCACTCAATTTCTGGAAGAGTGGGAGGATATGTGGGACTACACCGAGGGCAAGTCTCTCGTGGATTTGGTCAGGCGGCATCCCTATGGAGGGATGAAACCGCCGGCGTTTTTCACCAATGTCGTGCCGGCAATCGGGTCGCTTTCGGGATATTCGGAATACACTGAGGAGCGCAAAGTCCGCTTTGAGACGAGGAAGATTCTGGGGATTGAGGATGTCCACATTGCGGTGACGGCGGTGCGAGTTCCTGTGATAAACGCCCACAGCGAGGCGGTTCTGGTGGAGTTTGAAAAATCCCCCTGTATTGCAGATGTGATTTTCAAGTTGGGCAAGGCGCCGGGGGTGGAGTTTGTGCCCGATGGCATCACGCCCGCCGATGTCAGCGGAAAGCGTGGGGTCTTTGTGGGGCGTGTCCGCCGTGACCCCGAGGACGAGCACTTCGTCCACTTCTGGATTGTTGCGGACAATCTCCGCAAGGGCGCCGCAACCAACGCCGTCCAGATTGCAGAATATGTCTATCGCAAATTTCTGAAGTGATTTTGTCGGAGCGGATGTGCTGCGAAAGTTTTTCAACGATGTTCACGGCTGGAACTATATTCTCAGACATTTAGAATTGTTAAATATGGATTCTGCGCTTGCGTTTTTGTCTTTGGTAATGGGCATCGTTTTCGGCATCTGGGCTTTGTGGAATATGGTTAGAAATAAGAGAATTTTGCGGATTTTGGGTGTACTTACCGGATTGTATGACATCACCTGGGAGAGATTTGGCAAATTTTCTAAGGTTGTTTATTAGATTATCCGTTTCTGCTGTATCTACAGCGTAGAATGAGACGGTTAATCCTCCACAAACAATGTTCTGCTGGATAGTCCATTCGCCTACTTTAATCCATTGAGGTGGAAGTCCTCCGTATTTTTTATACCATTTTTCGTAAAGTATGGCGATTTTAACATTGTTTTCTTTGCAAATGTTATAGATTTGGTCGGTGGTGTATTTGTTATTGTTTTTTAAATGCAAAACTTTTGGAGTGGCTAATCCACATAGATCGACGCATTTTATATCGGCAAGATAGTTGATTGCGCCTATATCATTGGCGGCAACAGCGGATCCTTGGTAGAATTTTCTAAGGAATAATCCCATATGATATTGTTGTTCGTATATATTTTTTGTGGCTTGAGGTGTGTCTCTTAAACTAAAGAGGGCTCTAATCAACATCGGAACAGAGAGCCAAGAGATAAGTAGTGCTAAAGTGAGGTAGAATGGAAAATTTTGTCTAAGTGATTTTAATGAAATATTAGGGATATAACCACAGGACCCTATAGAGATAGCGAATAATCCAAAACCGATAAGGTAAGATTCGTATCTAAAAAAACTCCCAACTCTTGCGAAGAGTAAATGTGTTATAGATACGCTAATAAATATAATCAGTAGAATTATGTAATCTTCTAAGATAGTTTTTTGTTTCCTTAAATGTGTGACCAAGATAAATAAGGCTAAAC
>JAMOPH010000013.1 GCA_027064665.1 bacterium
AGATTTCCGAACGCCGAAAAGTTTTTAGAGAAGGGTGTGAGGGAGAAGCCGCTATGCCTTTTCCATAGCAATTTGGGATTCTTTTTTGCGGCGGAGTAAATCTTTGATTTAGTCCGCCGCAAAAATCCCAAAATTCTTTGGAAAGGGGCGCGGGGGAGAACCTTTCTTTTAAGAAAGGTTTCCCCCGCAAAAAGAAAACATTTGACAAATTCGCCGGAGAGGATACTTTAAAAAACTGTATCAGAAGGGAGGAAGGTATGGCTAATAAGGACAAAAGGCGCAAGAGGTTGTGGCGGTTAGAGCGTCTTCGCCGGAAGAGGCTTCGCAAGGCGCTCAAGCGTCGTGGGAGCAAGGGCTGGCGCACCGCCCTGCCGAAGTGGTCGTCAAGTTAATTTTGCGGATTGCAGTTGAGGTATTGTGTGCCGATTTTGGGTTTGGGCAATCTCACACCTGCATTTTTGCACCGGGGACGAGGAAATTCCCGGTGTTTTTATTTTATTTTTTTCTGTTATACAACTCCATCGCCCTCTCTATTCCCCGCACCACGGCGACCTCTATTGCCTCGGCGGCGCGGGAGATAATTTCAGGCAGTTTCTCCTGCTCCTCGGGGCTGAAGTCCGACAGGACGAAATCCACAGAGGACACGCCCTCCGGCAGAGGACCTATTCCCACGCGCAGGCGCGGAATTTTCTGCGTCCCCAGATGGAATATCACCGATGCCAGTCCGTTGTGTCCGCCGTCGGAGCCGGACCTGCGCAGGCGAAGTGTTCCGAACGGTATCGCAAAGTCATCCAGAATGACCAGAAATTCTTCGGGGCGCAGGTCAAACTGTGCGGCAGCATCCCGCGCACCGACCCCGCTGATGTTCATATAAGTGGTCGCGCGAAGCAGAATCAGGTCGTGCCCACCGATTTTTATCGGCGCGTAGTAGAATTCGCCCCGTCCGGGACGCCAACTCCCGCGGAATTTCTCAATCAACCGGTCAACCACCATATAGCCCACATTGTGCCGCGTGCGGGCGTATTCCTCGCCGGGATTGCCAAGCCCGAGTATTGCCTTTATATTTGACATATTTATCTCTTTTTATTCTTTAATCATGTCCATTAAGTTTATTGGGTGCAATAGTACTTGAAATCCTTGAGGCGTTTTGCCAGTTTCAAATATTGTCTGCCAATATTCGTAATTTTGCTTTCCGCCAAATACGGTACTAGATAATTCTTTGTTTACCCATATAGGAAGATCTCTAAGATTTTTTACAAATATTCTTATTCTCTCCCATAATGGTTCTGGGAAACTATATTGGAACAATTTGTTTTCATCTATAGGCTTGCCCTGCATAATGAAATAATTTTTTATTATTTGGCCGATGTATTTAAGCCAGTTATAAATAATTTCTTCTCTACTCATTCTATATGCGACTAAATGTGGTTCGGGTATGTTTTCTCCTTTCTGTATTCTGTTTTCTATCCTATATGTTCCTATATCCGGATCGAATCGACCAATATAAATTTCTTCGGCAATAATGTTCGTTAGTCTAAGAATTTGTTGTTTTTCAAGTTCTCTGGGGTTTTCTCCCTCTTCTAATCTGTAGTTTATGGGTGTTTGTAAAGCATCTCTGTATATGAAAAACGAATAGAATGTTTTTTCAATGGTGCTGTATGACAGGGGTTTTTCCTTAGCTCTTCCACCAAAGTCTATAAAATCTTTAAGTTTGTTTTCCGGATTATGTGTTATCCAATCTCTGATTGAATCTAATATATATCTTTTCATCTCCCGTGATTCACCTTTAAAGTATTTCACCAGATCTGCCTCAGAAAAACTATAATCATCTTCTGCCAACCCCCTTTCCTTTTTGTATCTCTCAACTCTTTCTATATATAATGCACTACCAAGATGTCTTTGAACTGATTTGTCAAAAGCAACCTGTCTCAGTGTAGTTCCAGCATTGGTATTTGTAGTGAGCAAGACATCCAAATCTGGATCAACAAATACTCTAACAGGTAATTCCTTCACACCCAACAGTACCTGTGCTGCAGCTTTATGTTGACCATCAAAGACCTTTATCTCCGAACTCCCCTCTTCCGTTAGAATATATCCTAAGGTTATATGTAATTGAGGTCGTTTTGAAAAGAATTCTTTTATTAATTTTGATATGTTTTTCCCAATTGTGCGAGGGTTTATTCTTTCGTCATGATGTAAATATTCAATAGGAAATACACCAAAAAAATACTTGAATCCACTTAATTTATCTTCAAAAATCGGATATTTATAAATATTGTTATCCCCTATTTCTGGGAATGAAAATTTTATGAGATTCCCATCTATTTTAAATCGTAATTTATACTTTGCCCCTCCATATTCAGCAAATATATCACTAAGATTAGGTGAGGTTCCCTTCTTCTCTAAAGTCTTTTCTGAGATTTTAGAAAACTTATGAAGTATTCTTGCTATTCTAAGGTTAGCATCTTGTTTCGAACGATTACAAGAATGATGAGTTAGAGCGAAATTTGAAGGATCATCTTTCCCTCCCATCTTTAGTGGAATAATATGATCTATATCTACTGGGTGAATATCTAAGTCTATTTCTTCTCCACAGATAAAACACTTATGATTTTGGGAATCCCATAGTTTTTTAACGAGTTCGTTTCTCTCTTCCAAACTTAATCTACTTAAATAGAGAGACCCCATTTTTACCCCCTCATACATAGATAGTGTTGTGGACTAAGAATTTAATGTCAATATGCGTCGCCTGAAAGTCTCACCTTTCCATCGCGTCAAGTTGATTTTTGAGGGTGGACAGGCGCTTTTCAAACTCGTCGCGTTTTTTGCGCTCCGCCTCAACCACATCCTTCGGCGCACGGGAGACAAACTGCTCGTTGGCAAGTTTTTTCCTCACTCCCTCAAGGGCGCGCTCAAGTTTTTCTATTTCCTTTTTCAGGCGGGCGATTTCTTTTTCAATGTCCACCAATCCGGTCAGCGGCAGGAACACCTCGCCCACCGCCACGGCGGATACGCCGCACGGCTCGTCCGGGCGGGCACTTGCAATTTCCACCGCCTCAACCCGCGCCAGGAACTTGATGTATTCCGCCAGTTCCGACACCAGTTTTTCCTCCTCGGGACCGCGCGGAACCACAATGACTTTCCCTACTTTCCGCGTGCCGATTCCGACCTCGCCCTTGATGTTGCGGACTGCCACCACAAGTTCGGTGAGGCGCTCAAAGTCGCGCTCTGCCGCCTCATCGCGCCAGTGCGAATACTCCTCGGGCGCAGGATACGGCGCAAGCATTATCGTCGGCTTGTCCGCAGGGATTAGCCCCTCAACGAATTCGCCCAACTTGTGCCACAGTTCCTCGGTCAGATAGGGCAGGACCGGGTGCATCAGCCGCAGGATGCTCTCTAACACATACAGCGCCAGGACCTTCTCGTCGCGGTCGTCCCTGATGCGCAGTTTTGCGGACTCAAGGAACCAGTCGCAGAACTCGCCCCAGAAGAAGTGATGAATCGTTCGCACGACCTCATCTAAGCGGAATGTATCGTATGCGGAGTTGACTTTTGCCACGGCATCCGCAAGGCGCGACAGAATCCAGCGGTCGGGAAGGGATTTCGGCGTCGGCTTGCGGATTTCGTCCGCGGTGAATTTCTCCTCGCCGATGTTGAGAAACAGGAATCTTGTGGCGTTCCATAGTTTGTTGGCGAAATTGCGCCCCAGTTCAAAGGATTTCATCTCCAAAAACAGGTCCTGACCGGCAGCGGCTTGGGAAATTATGGTGAACCTCAGCGCATCCCTGCCGTATTGGGCGACCACATCTAACGGGTCAATTCCGTTGCCCAGCGACTTGGACATCTTCCGCCCGAGTGCGTCGCGCACCGTCCCGTGGATATACACCGTGTGGAACGGTTTTTCTCCGCAGAAATGCTCGCCAGCCATTATCATCCTCGCCACCCAGAAGAAAATTATCTCCGATGCTGTCACAAGGACATCGGTGGGGTAGTAGCGCTTGAGGTCATCGGTGATATCGGGCCAGCCCATAGTGGCAAAGGGCCACAGCCACGAGGAGAACCAGGTGTCAAGCACATCGGGGTCGCGGGTAAGTTTCACATCGTCGCGGCGGTAGTGCTGGCGGGCTTTCTCGTAGGCTTTCTCTTCGCTCTCGGCGACAAAAATCTCCCCATCGGGACCATACCACACCGGAATCTGGTGTCCCCACCACAACTGCCGTGAGATGCACCAATCGCGGATGTTATACATCCAGTTGAAATAGACGCCCTCCCAGCGCTTGGGCAGAAATTTTATCTCTCCGCGCCGGACAATTTCAATTGCGGGCTCTGCCAGCGGCTTCATCCTCACAAACCACTGCGACGAGAGATAAGGTTCAATAACTGTGTGGCAGCGGTAGCAGTGCCCGACCGAGTGGGTGTGCGGCTCAATTTTTTCCAGAAGTCCCTGCTGTTTGAGGTCCTCAACGATTCTTTCCCGCGCCTCGTAGCGGTCCTGACCGGCATAGTCACCGGCGTTGGAGTTCATCCGGGCGGTCTCGTCCATAACCAGAACCAGCGGAAGTTTGTGGCGCTTGCCGATCCAGTAGTCGTTGGGGTCGTGTGCGGGAGTGACCTTGACCGCCCCGGTGCCAAATTCCGGGTCAACCTCCCAGTCGCCCACGATGGGAATCTCCGGACCGACATCAACATTTTCGCCCTCGTAGGTTGTCCCCTTGCGGACCTCAGGCACTAACGGAAGCCGAACCTTTCTGCCAATC
>JAMOPH010000014.1 GCA_027064665.1 bacterium
CTGAGAAGTTCATAGTAGTCCGAAAGGTCAAATTCTGTGCCGCCGCGGGATTTCCACAGCGATAGAACTTGTTTAGCCCGGTCAAGCATCCCGCGATTTATAAGTTCGGAAATTAGATTTCTATATCCATAACTGCTCAGTTGTTTTTTTATCGCCGGTTTCGCCAGAATTTCATAGGCGCTGTCGGGATTATCTGTGAGTAGATAATATGTTATTTTGAGGTCGTCGGTCTCGGCGCCGAGTTTTTCCATCTGTGCGAGGCATTTGCGGGCATCGGCGAGGTCGCCGTTGACTATATCGTAGGAAAAGCGCATTTTCCACAGTGGCAGGCGCTGAGGCTCGTTGTCGCAGGCAAGGAGCAGATATTTTTTCGCCATATCCGAGCGGTGCTCCCATCGGTAGAGGTTCCACAGGACAAGGTCCCAGCGGTAATTTTTGAAGGATTTTTTTGCGACATCCTCGTAATATTTTATAAGTTCGGGGACAAGTTTGTGTTTTCGTGCGAAGAGCCACGCCCTGCGTAGAATTGTATAGTCAGTGGGGTATTTGTTTATGAGGCGCTCGTAGGCGGCAAGGGCGCTGTGGGGTTCCTCGCCGATATATGTCTCGGCGAGAGCGATGCGCAGTTGCTTTACCGCCCGTTTGGTGTTATAATCCTTTTTAGATTTGAGTTTTTCTATTATATTTTCAAGCAGTTTTCGAGCCTTTTTACGCTTGCCGAGAGCGATATATTGCCGGGCAAGTCCGGAATAGTATTCCCACTTTTCCGGTTCGGACTCTATAAGTTTTTCATAGATTTGCGCGCTGAGTTTATGCTCACCGATTTCTGCGAGGAATGAGGCGTAGCCGGGGAGATATGAGTCGTCAATTTTTATTATATCTTTCCAGATTTGTTTTGCTCTGGCGGTATCTTTTGCGCCGAGACATATTTCTGCCGCATTGACGAGATAGTATGCCTCACCAGAGACCTCACCCAAGCGAATATATGCGGCGATTTCAATGTCTTTCTGGTCTAATTGCTGGGCGTAGTTGATAATTTGCTGGAGAACATCCTCATTTTCCGCGGATTTTGCTATGTTTTTAATTTTATATATAAACCTCTGCGTGTCGCCCCGTTCAAAGCACAGTTGGGCGTAGGCTGATATAAACGCCCCCGAGGGGGTTTTAGAGTTTATATATTTTTCAATTTTCGCCAGCAGTCTATCCGGTTCCCCCTGATGGCGGGCGAGTTTTTTCATCCAGTCAAGGATTTGGGACACTTCCCAGTAGTCGGCGCCGGTCAGGGCGTGGAGATATTCCTCAAAGGCGGCGTCGTATTTGCCCTGCCAGTCGTATAGCGCCCCTAATTCCTTTGCGAAGAGGTTTGGGTTGCCGAAGAACTGGCGGGCGGATTTTATAATTTCTATTCCCTCATCATAGCGCAGGTAGTCCCAGCATATTGCGGCGTATTCCCCCCACGACTCCGTGGATAGCGGGTCATCATAAATTATATATCGCCAAATTGTGTCAGCGCTGTATCCAGATTGCTCAAGTATGTCCCCCAATCTTTCAACATACTTTTGATTTTGTGGCTCAAGAGTGATTAGTTTTTTATATAATTCAATGGCTAAGGATGTATCTCCGAGGGAGCGGGCAAGTTCTGCAGTGCGGATAATAATTTTGCGCCATCCGGGCTTTTGTTTTAGAACTCGCTTGTATAATCTTAGGGCGTTTTTGAAGTGGGATGCTCTAAAATTTAGTTCGGCAGCGAGGAGATTATATGTAAAATTGGATGTGTCGCTATCCGCGGTTGCAGTGTAATACCGGGTATTTTTTAGTAGATACTTGGGATTGGAAAGCGAGTCGGCATATAGTGTAAGGAACCCGTAAACAAAGGGATATTTTGTATATAGTGACTCCGGACCACCAAGATAGGAATTATGTTTCACCGCTATACGGATGAAATATGGGGTAAATATGCCATTGTCAAACAATATCGGAAACTCCCGGTTAATAAAATCAAATTTCTGGTATTCACTAAGTAGATTATAGTATTTTTGAGCGAGGATTTCAAAGTTCTTTCTGGAGACTTCGCCCGTTTTTAATTTGTTTTTCCAGATGTTATAGTATTTTTCGGTCACATTAAATGTTCCGGAGTATCTTGCAAATTTGTAATTCCAGAACAATTTGTCTAAATACCGGGCTAGAATTGAATCGGAGCCGAATTCGGCGAGAAGATTCTCATAGGTTTTCGCCGCTTTGGGAAAATTATCCATAGAAATTAAAAGTTCTATTTTGTCAATCATTGCCTCTATTTTTCCAGGGGATGTCGGTGTATCTTCAATTTTCAAAGAAGTTAATCTTAACAATTCATCGTATTGGTTGTTTTGACTGGCATATTTTATAAGAATATCATAGAAATTTAATCTGTCTTCCGCTGATATTTTTGAGTTATTTTTAAATACTTGTTTCAAAAATCTGGCAATTCCGCTAAAGGTTAAAAATTTTTTCTCTGCATAAATTAAATGTCTGGCAAAATTGCGGGTATCGCTTCTGTCTGTTAGGACTGACAATGCCCCTCCTATTATATCCGGTTCGCCGGATTGAAAAATTTTGGGGACAGCATATAACGATTCATTATTCTGGCTCGCCAGCAGAGAAGAGATGATAATTTGTGCCGCTCTCACTCTTATAGAATCACCTTTGGCGGAGGAATATGCCGCAGATGCATACTTATAACTATAATTGTATAAACCGTTGTCGTATAGAAAATCAGCAAAATCGCACTTTAATTCGGGAGTATCTGCAAAATTCTTGAGAATATTCAACCCTAAAAGTTTTAGTGAATCCTGATATGTGCGCGATATTAAATATATTCCTCCGAGCCATTGATGTATTTTATCTCCATTTTGAATTAGTCTAAGTGCATCTTTTATCCCAAGTTCACTGCAATGCGAGTGTATAACAGCGTTTGCCATTTTGAAACGGGCATTTTCAAAAATTTTGTTTAAGATTTCCAAACTGTCCTCGCTATTCACCTCAAAGGCGATTTCGTATAAAATTTCATCGTCCGGGAACTGAATCAAAAGATTTTCTACGATTGTTCTGCGGGCGTCGTCGCGGTTTAATTTATCCAGAATATCTAAAATCCTATACCATTTTGTTATATCTAAAGCAGATTTGGATTTTTCGGTCCAGATTTTTATGGCTTTGCCTGTTTTTTGCTGGCGAATATACAATAGACCAAGGCGGTATATTGCTTCATCCACGAGATTGGATTTTAAATTCGCCGCCTGAGAGTAGAATTTTTCCGCAATTTCCGGTTTTCTGCGGTATTTTTCAAAGTATTCGCCCACCGCAATAAGAAGCGATACATCATCCGGTGATTTTTCTGCGGCAAGGATAAACAGAGAATCCGCCCGGCGGAAATCCCCCAATTTTCCATACAGATTTGCGAGGGCAAAAATATCGGGGGCTTTGCCTGAAGATGCCGCCGAAAGTTTTATCTCAAGTTCCCGGTGGTAGTCAACTGCCGGGTCGAACGAAAGGTCAATCACATAGCGGCGCTCGGATTTGCCGATTCTTTTTGGCTCTCGGCAGGATACAAACAACGCCGCAAGCATTGCCAGAAACAATACAATCAGTCTTTTTTTCATACACACCTCAACTTCGTGTTTGCCATAGACCGAAAATTTTATAACTTATACTCAACTAATTTAAGCGATGAGGTTATTGAAAAAAACATTTTTCTTGTGTGTGGCGGCAATTTTGCCGGTTTTGTCGTATGCGATTGAGGGGATTTCGCCTCCGCAGACGCCCGTCAGGGTGGAGGTTCAGGTTGAGGAGGAGAAAAATGCCCTCCCAAAGGATTTCGCGGAACTGTTTTTGGATTCCTACCGCCGGTTTCTCGCCTATCCCGCAGAGTCCTCGTTTGCGTTGGGGGAGGTTGCACTGGGGACGGGCGAGCTGTGTGCCCGGAGTTTGCTCGCCTTCCCGAAGGTGAACGCCAATCTTTTCTCCCTGTATTCTATTGAAAAGCCAAAATACTCCCGCGCATTCGCCGATGCCGATATAGCATTTTCGCCGTATGGCAAAGTCCCCTCATTTTTAACTTTGAAGTTTGACTATAGCAGGCAGGAATATATTAAACCTGCGGAGAAAATAGGATATATTTATCCACTATATTTCTCCGGCAGTCTGCGGGATGATAGTTATTATAACTGGTCAACCGGTCTATTTGGTCTGACGATTGATATGTCAGGTTTTTATGTATCCGATTATCCCTCTATTAGTGAGAAAGAAATTCTTTTTGACGCCTATAAAGAAGTGGGAATTGCGGCGGAGGGCAAAATTTATCAGTATTTGATGGGGAAATTGGGTGCGTTTTTATCCGGGCGATATATAATTTCCCGTGCCGGCGCCAGTTTTGTGCCCCGCAGCGGACGCGGTGCAAATGGCGGGATTTTCTATGAGTTCGCTCCGTTTATTATAAAACTTGGCGGTTCCTACGCCTATTGCGAGGATAATTATCGGAAATCATTTCGCCCGGCGGCAGAAATAAAGTTATATACTTATACCGCAGATATTAAAATTTCCTACGGCACCGGTGTGAGAAAAAATCTGATTTCAGAGTATATGTTTGACAGATTAACGCTGGAATACCCGCCGGTCAGTCCAACTGTGATTGAATCTTTGGGCGTTCAGGGAAATGTAAATTACAAAAATTTGAAAATAACTGGAAAAGGCGTTTACGGAACCGTCAAAAATGGCGC
>JAMOPH010000015.1 GCA_027064665.1 bacterium
CTTGAAAAATGCACCTTTATTTCTTAAGATTTTTTTGTGTTTCGCTCTCGCCAAACGCAGCATTATAACTTCCTTAGCGCCAGAGGGATATGTAGATACTGCAAGATTGTAATATTGTTTTCTAATTTGTTTTATGAGGGAGAACAAAGCGTTTAGTTTACCATTTTTCTCGTCCCAAAGTAGAACTCTATCAACATTTCTAATTCCGAATGCTTGCAAAACCGATTCAGATCCATTATTTCGCAGGACGAGATCATAATGAACATTGGACATATCGAGATAATTTAATATTTTGACCAAACCTACAGAATTACCTATTCCTTTAGTGGATATTATTAGAATTTTATTTTCTTTTCTCATAGTACCAGTAGTCATAGACTCCTTGCATAATTCCAAGAGACATCCATTCAAAAGTGCCTCCGCCAAAACTATCGTTAATCAAATTGTTTAGTATTCCAAAAGTCCAGAAAAGTAAGGCAAAATCTAATAAATAGAATGGATCATCCGGTGGCAGTTTTCTCAGTTTCAGATAAAGTCTAATCGAGTTCCAGAAAACATTACCCATTATGGAAAGAAATAGTATCAACCCCGGCAAACCTGTCTCATAGTAAAATCCAAGAATGTTACAATGCGGTTGAATTAGGTATTTCAAATATTGTGGCATAAAACGCTTGAATTCCCCGGGTCCAAGACCATAAATCGGGACATCTTTCAAATGTCGTAAAGCAGTTTTCCAAACTATAGCCCTAAATGCAGAGGAAACCTCTATCCCCTTTTTCACATTTAGAACAGAAATTCGCATCATAAGAAAAGAGTCTTTCAAGAAAATAAAGGCTAATATAACCGATATTAACCATATAATTAACTTTGTTTTGCGAGATAGACGCGATACAAAAAGGATATAAAATGATATCAACATCACAGCAAACACAAATGGCGCTCTTGTCGCGGATAACACGAGAAAATACAGCCCACCTATTCCAAGAATAGCGACTAATATTTTGATTTTGGTTGAATAAAAAGGTTTATCGTATAACCATATAGAAAACATAAATACAAAAGCCATCGCTCTGGAGTATAGAACCTTGTTTGAAACTGGTGAAAATCTATCGAAAGGCATTTCCATATGCATCATCTTGTAGGCTACCGAAATGAGTAATATAACCATACTTAGAAGTATAATATGATCCGTAAGATTGCGGATTTTAAGTCCACGCAATGCCAATATATAAGCAAAAAACATCGGAACCATTATTTCAAATACCCAAATCAAAGAATTTCTAAGTGGAATCATAGGATCAGTGGTCCACATTAAACAGGTAAGTGCCCATATAATTAAAACAATGCTGCCCGCAGTAAAAATATTCACGGGAAAAACAAATGTTTTGTACTTTCTCCATATACCTACCGCCGACACAGCAAGAATAAATAAAGATAAAACAAATACAATAGAGTCCCTTTGAGTGAATAATATCGCCTTAAAAAGCGGCCTACCAAAATAAAAAAAACCCACCACCGACTCCGGAAATAAAAAAATGTAACTCGTAAATAAAGCCGCCAATGGTACTAATATCGGAACCATAAACAGTTTTCCCGCCGTCAAAATCGCAGTTCCGAGCACTACACCTATATAAGCCACTCCGTATCTTATTTTTTTATATACAACTTCCATATTTTATTTTAAATATATAACCTTGCAACTGATATCACCTAACTGTAAAATATAACAGCCGCTTTTCAAATTTTCTGGTGCATACCATTTATATATCCCACGCAAGTTGAAATGTTTATAAGCGATTATATTCCCACTTATATCATAAATTAACATATCTCCCCGTGGATGCTCTATGTTCAATATAGAGTTGAACGGATTAGGATACACATCCAATGTGATAGCATCAATCTTCGACAGCACTATCTGCTCGGGATTTTCTAATATAAATTCGTAAGTAGAATCGTATTCAATATCCACCACTCCGTCATCTACCGTGTCAGGTCTTACAATATGCCCCACCACTGTGCCATCTTCATACAATTCCATAACCATAAAGTGGTAAATCGCTCCCCCATATGGCGGAGAATATGGCCATACCGGTGCAATAGATGCTCCACCTCCGCCGGAAATTATATATGTAACATCTCCATACCTCTCATTATGCGGCGTCCATCTATCATATGTGTGAAAATGACCCATAAAACACGCATAGACATTATAATCTCTCAAAATATCAGTGAACCGCTCGGTCAAACTCTCCTCATAACCCGGTGCAGAACCCAGCCCGCCAACGGTATATATAGTGTAATGCCCCTCAAGATACGGTGGAGAATGAACCGACACAAATTTATAACCATCCCACTCGCTCAAAACATCCTCTAACCAGTCAAGTTGCTCCGGAAGAAATTTATAATACACATTTTCACTGCCAGAAACCGCAGAATCAGCAGGATAACAATCGGTCAAACAGACAAATCTTGCCACCCCTATGTCAAAATAGAAATCCGGTGAACCAAAATACTCAATATATCTATCCCAGCCGCCCTCATCATTGAGTTCGTGATTGCCCATAACACTTATTATAGGCACATCAAATGTATCAATCATCGCAAGATAGTCAGCATATCCCGCCGAATCCCCGCCGGCAGTCAAATCCCCCGTTATCAGCACAAAATCCAGCGAATCCTCAATAGAATGAATCTGGCTCATTATCGCCGTAAATATCCGGTTGATATTATAATTGTCCCCCAGAACCGCAAATTTTATTGGATATGTCCCATCCCAGCGGCTTTGTATTCGCTCAATCACAAAATCGGTGGGATGGTTCTGCGCCCACAAAATCCCAGCCATCAGCAGCAGACACAACTTTTTCATTGTCCACCCGCCCCACATAATTTTATTGCAAATTTAGGAAATTTTTGCGGCGGCGCAACACCATTATGAAAATTCTGGACAGATACATATCCGCCAAGTTCTGGCGTTTTTTCCTCATCGGTGTGGCGGCGTTTGTTCTGGTGTTTATCATCGTTGACCTTGTGGAACACATTGACGACTATGTTGATAAAAAAGCCCGTCCCGGCGATGTAGCCCTCTATTATGTCCTCTATTTGCCGTATATC
The DNA here is from genome assembly GCA_027064665.1 of bacterium. Classification (GTDB taxonomy): domain Bacteria; phylum UBP14; class UBA6098; order B30-G16; family B30-G16; genus JAMOPH01. The sequence goes on from JAMOPH010000015.1 coordinate 3,115, forward strand.
GTCGCTCTGGTCTCCCCCGTCGGGACACTTATTGCCACGGCGTTCCTCGGCGGATATCTGGTCAAACACCACGAACTCGTGGCACTGCGCTCCTCGGGGATTTCCACCCTCCGGGTGGCGGCGACACTTATCCTCTGGGGCGCTCTCATCAGCATCGGAACCTTCGCTATGGGCGAAACCCTGCTCCCACACAGCAACAAACTCCGGGAGAAAATCCGGGATGAAAAGATATACAGGCGCTCAAAAAGGGCATCCCGCCTGCTCAAAGACCTGTTCTATGTCGGCGAAAACGGCGATATATACTATTTCCGAACCTTTGATGTCCGCACCGGCGTGGCAAGGGATGTGGTGATAATCCGCAGGCAGGGGGACAGAATAATCCAGCGCACCGACGCCCGCAGGATGTTCTACAAAAACGGCGTCTGGACACTCACCGAGGCGATTGTCCGGAAATTTGCCACCGACTCCGTAGAACTTGAGCGCTACCCTACCCTAAAACTGAATATCCCCGAAAAGCCCGCCGATTTCGCCAGAAAAATACCGTCGTCTGATGAAATGGGCTTTTTCACCCTGCGGAAATACATCAAAAAAATTCGGCGAAGCGGCATCGTGCCATACCGGGAACTGACCGATATGTGGATGAAACTCGCCTATGCTCTGGTCAACCTCATCGTGATTATGCTCGGCGTGCCGATGTCCTTCAAACAGCGGAAGGCAAGTTATGTGTATGGGTTCGGGCAGAGTTTCTTTCTGGCGTTTTTGTATCTTGCCGCCCTGCGTGCCGGTCAGGCTTTCGGATACAACGGCACTCTTCCACCGTGCCTTGCCGCCTTTCTGGGAGACATAATTTTCGGCACCATCGGAGTTGTTCTTCTGGCGAAAACCGCCAACTGAACCCTTTACAATTGACAGGCTCCCGCCGGAGGCATTAGATTATCTAAAAGGAAAAAACCGGGGGAAGATATGAGAAAAATTTTGCCGATTGCAATGTGGGCTGTTGTGCTTTCGCTGGCGGCGGGCGCTCCGAGGATGTCCATCGGGGAACTTTTCGGGTCGCACTCGTGCGGCTCCTGCCGGGCGGCGCACGCCTTTTTGAGCGCCTACCGTGAATCCTTTGAGGACTGCGCCGCCGTCGTGGAGTTCCACCTTGACGATGACCTTCAAATTGACGGCGCCTACGAAAGATATAACTTCTACAGCGACTACTACACTATGGGCTACATCCCCCATATGTTCATCAACGGCGAAAACGACAGCAGTCTGATTTACTCGTGGATAATAAGGATGACCGAGGCGGCGGACAGCCCGGCAGTGGTGGGAATTGAACCCACGATCCACGAATTTGACTCCGCAGGGTTCAAAATTTTTGTGGATGAGGAAGTCGCCGCCGATTATGGCATAACCGACGCCGACACATACTTTGTAATCTCTGTCCTCGTGCGGGACAGCGTGCCCTATGAGGACACGGTCTATAATTTCGTCGCCACAAGATTCTACACCGACCCCAACGGCGACGCACTAATCCTCGCCCCCGGCGACACCGCTGAGGTCGGCTGGTCCTTTGACCTTGACCCCGGCTGGGACACCACAAAGTGCTTTATGGTGGTCTATGTGGTCGGTCC
>JAMOPH010000016.1 GCA_027064665.1 bacterium
GATGAAGGGCTCATCCATATTGCCGGCGACACCATAGAATTTTGGGAAATCGTCAAATTTCTCCAGCGCCTCACGGGTGGTGAAATCCCCGCAATGGATAACAATATCAAACCCACGGAGTTGCTTCAGCAACCCCGCAGGAAAGGAACTTATGCGGTCGTCAATGTGCGTGTCAGAAATGACTGCAATTTTGGTCGTCATTTCTTCTTTTTATGACGGTCTCTTTTCCGTCTTTTCTTATACTTGTGCCTTTTGACCTTGCGCAGTTTCCTCTTTCTTCCACACGGCATATATCATCTCCCCTTTGCTTTCCCAACCGGCGAAAAAGAACGATATATCCGATTTTGAGGATGTCAACCAAAAATTTGGAGACGGGTTTGGGGTTTCAAAATTTTTTATTTCTTGCAAAGATTTGCCCGGGGTGATAAAATTTATCGTATGAAAGTATGGTGGGGGATATTGTCTGCGGTGGCGCTTTGCGGGATTTTGTGGGCTACCGAGTGGCGTGTGCCGGTGCGTTTCCGCCCGACATCGCTGGACACGGAATACTATTACACCTATTATTTCGGCGAGCGTGAGGGCGCCACCGACAACTACGACCCGTTCATTGATGTGGGGCTTCCTATGGCGCCGCCCGAGGGATTTTTCCCTTATTTTGTGGGCGACACCGCCTCTGACCCGCCTATGCCCTATCTCCGTGAGGACTACCGTGCCCCCGCAGAGCCCGGCGTCGGGCACATCAGTTATATCTGGCAACTTTCCTTTATGGATTCCCCCGGCGAGTCGGTGTGGGTTATATGGGACGCCGACTCTTTCCCATACACTCCGGAGTATCCAATCTATATGCATTTTCTCGTCGCCTATGATGTCCCCGAGGATGCCGACTGGGAAAGTTCTGTGCCCATCACTGAGGTGGGAAGTGTCTATGTCGCCGTTGAGCAGTCGGTGTTTTTCCGATACTGGGACAGGACGGGGATTTCTGAGACCCCGGCGAGGAGAAAAATCCGGCTGGATATATATCCTCAGCCGTTTGTTGAGAACTGCAACATAGTGGTGAAATTAGCGGGTGCGTTCGGCGGCGATTACAAATTCCCCGGCGAGATAGTTGACCTCTCCGGCAGAGTGGTGAAAAATTTTGTGGTTCCGGCGGGAGAGCAATTTGTGTGGAATCCCGATGACCTACCCGGTGGGGTGTATTTTGTCCGGGTCAGACTGCCGCAGGGCGAGAAACTGGAGAAGAAAGTTATCTATCTAAAATAAGGAGGGGGTATGAGAGCAGCCAAGATTGCAGGGCTTTTGGTGCTGTTTTCTGCGCTGAATGCACTTTCCGCCCAGCAGGTTGAGCAGATTGTCTATGTCTCCACCTGCGATGGGAATGAAAATATCTACCTTATCAACGAGGACGGCACGGGGATAAAGCAGTTGACCTCAAACCCCGCCAACGATTGGTCGCCCAAATTCAGCCCCGATGGCACCAAAATCGCCTTCATATCCGACCGGGACGGGAACACAGAAATTTATGTTATGGACGCCGATGGCTCCAACAAAATCAATGTGTCCCAAAGTCCTGCCAACGACTGGGACCCCCGCTGGACCACCGACGGCAAAATCGTTTTCCTCTCCGACAGGAACCGCTACTGGGAACTGTTCATAGTAAATCCCGACGGCAGCGACCTGAAAAGTCTGGTGTCCAACTGGGTTCCCGAGGAGCATATGTGTTGGTCCCCTGACGGCGAGAAAATCGCCGAGGAATCCGACAGGACCGGCAACTGGGAAATCTATGTGGGAGACTCCAAGCGCACCAAGATGGTCAATATAACCAATCATCCCGCCGATGATATTGACCCCTGCTGGAACTACGACGGAACCAAAATTGCGTTCGTCTCCGACAGAGACGGCGATCAGGAGATTTTTGTGATAAAGCCCGATGGCACAGGGCTTGTCCAGGTGACGCACAACCACTGCGATGACTATTCTCCCCAATGGCGTCCTTCCGAGAACAAGAAAAAATAGAACTGCCGCCGATCGCCGGAAAGTTGTTCTGGCTGCGGAAGGTTGACTCCACCCAACTTGAATCCCGCAGGTTGATTGATGCAGGGCAGAAAATCCCTTTTGTAGTCCTGGCGAATAGCCAGACTGCCGGGCGGGGAAGATTTATGCGGAAGTGGCTTTCTCCCCCCGGCGGTCTTTATTTCTCCTGGGCGACACAGTTTGTTCCCGGTTCGGCGGTGTCTTTAGTGGCGGGAATTGCCGTGCTTTCTGCAATCAAAAAGTTTTGTTCCGGCAAAATTTTCCTCAAATGGCCCAACGATATCCTGACCGACGATGGCAAGGTCGCCGGGATTCTGGCGGAAAAATACGATGATGCACTGATTTTGGGTGTCGGCGTCAATCTGGTCGGTGCAGGAGAGTTCCCCGGACTGGGAATTGACCCCGCCAGAAAAATTGACCTTCTGACCGAGATTTTCCGCCAGATGGACGAAATCTGGGAAGAGTTCGCCACCGGGGGGTTCCGCAAATTTGTGCGCCGATACCTTGAACTGACTTTCCCGCCGGGAACCCCCATAACCATCGTTGACGGCAGACGGACTTTCTCGGGCGTGTTTGAAAATATCACTCCGGACGGCGAACTTGTGGTGCGGGTTGGCGATAAGTCCTTGAAATTTTCCGCCGGCGAGGTTTCTTTGAAACTATGACCGACAGGCTCAAAAACGCCGCAATCTATGTGGCGATATTTCTCGTGTGTGCGCTGCTGGGATTTGTGGCGTTTGACAGGGTGCTGATGCCCACGGTTATCGGCAGCGGGAAAGCGTATCCAATTCCCAATCTTGTGGGGATGGATGTTGACTCTGCGGCGCAGGTGGCAAAACAGGAGGGGTTCAGGTTCAAGGTTGTGCGTGAGGAGTTCTCAACGCTTGTGCCGGCGCACAGGATTGTAAATCAGATTCCCCAGTCGGGCACGCTTGCCAAAAAGGGACGCACCATACGGGTTGTGGTCAGCAAGGGAGGGCTTAAAGCGGTGGTGCCCAATGTGGTGAACAAACTGCTTCGTCAGGCGGAACTTGCCCTTGAGGATGCCCGGCTGGTGGTTGGCGAGGTTGAGTCGGTGTTCTGCGACTCTGTGCAGCCGGGGTTTGTGATTTCGGTCTCGCCGCCGCCCGGGGAAACTCTTGCCGCCGGCGATAAGGTGAAACTTGTGGTCAGCAGAGGCTCGGAAACCGGCACTGTCCCAGTGCCGAATCTGGTGGGGATGAAACTTGACGACGCCCTCAAAATGCTTGACCATATCGGGCTGAAGGCGAAAATTGTCCGCCGCAGAATCCCCACAATTCAGGACAGTATGGTTTTCAAGCAGGAGCCACAACAGGGAACGCTTTTGTATCGGGGTAATGCGGTGACAATTATGGTCAATTTCCTTGAATGAGGGGATTTTTCCCTCATCCGGTTCGCCTCCGGCGAACCACCTTCTCCCAGAGGGAGAAGGAAAAACCTCTTACTTCCCTCTCCTTCTGGGAGAGGGTTAGGGTGAGGGGGAGCACACAAAGGGGGTTAAAGTGGCAGATATACTCAAAATCGCGCGGGAACTTGCCGCCGACAACTATTCGGGCTCGGCATCAATCATTACAAAGTTTTTGTCGGCGCTGACGGAAAGCCAGTTTTCCCGGGCGGAGTTTGAGCGGGCATTCAAAACCCTTATCACCGCCCATCCGGAGATGGCGATAATAGAGAACGCCTATCGTGTGCTGTCAAAGGTTCCCGATGAGGGGCTTGCCACGGCGGCGCAGCGGTATATTCGGTCGCTGGATGAGGCGCCGATAAAAATTGCGGAATTTTTCTCCGCAGAACTGCCCGATAACGCCATCGTGATGACATACAGCCAGAGCAGCACCATCGCCAAAGTGATTCTGCAACTTCACAAAAGCGGGAAACTTGGCGGGGTGATACTCTCGGAGAGCCGTCCCGCGGAGGAGGGTAAAAAGTTCGCAAAGTTTCTGGCGGAAAAGGGGGTCAGGGTCACCCTCACCGTGGATTGTGCCCTCGGTGCCCTTATGGAGGGCGTTGATGTGGTCGTAATCGGCGCCGATGCCGTGACCGACGAGTATGTGGTGAACAAGGTCGGTTCGCTGGCGCTGGTGCTTCTGGCGAACTACCACGATAAACCCGCATATTCTCTGGCGTCAACGCACAAACTTGTATCCAGGGCGCAGATTCAGAAATTCGCCGAGGGGTCTCAAATCTGGGCGGATGCCCCAAAGGGCATCATAGTTCAGGCGCCGCTTTTTGAGAAAGTTCCCCTTGCGCTCCTGAACGGCGTGGTCTCCGAGCGTGGTTTTATGGGCGTTCAGGAGATTGAGATGATTCTGGAGTGAACTATGCGTAAGCCTTTTTTCATATCGCTGGGGATTCATATCGGACTGATATTTCTGCTGTATGTGGCGGCGCTTTTCTCCTCGCCGATGAAACCGCCGCAGAAAATCTATTCCGTGCGGATTCTTGCGGCGCCTCAACCCGAACCCAAAAAGGAATCCACCAAGGTTGAACAGCCCGAAAAGGAGCAAAAACCCAAACCCAAAAAGCCAAAGCCGAAAGTAATCAAAAAGGTCACGAAAAAATCCAAGAAGAAAAAGCCCAAGCCGAAACCAGAATCCTCAAGGCGCAGACAGACCTCAAAGACTCTGGCGCAGGGAACAGCCTCGGTGCAGATTGAGG
>JAMOPH010000017.1 GCA_027064665.1 bacterium
AAAACGATTCAATGAGTTTGGCAAGTTGCCCGGACGCCTTTCGGGCGTTTGCGATGACCTCCTGATGATTTGAGTGGGCGCCGGCACGGTTGGTGACCACCGCTATGCCGGCGCATTTTATTCCCATCGCAGACGCCACCGTGACCTCCGGCGCCATTGACATTGAGACCACATCGGCGCCCGCCCTGCGGAGCATCTCAACCTCGGCGGGGGTCTCATAGGTCGGTCCGGTCATAAAGGCGGCAACGCCGCTTTTTATGCACACGCCCGCCCTTTTGCTCGCCGCAGTTATCCTATCCCTCAATTCCCTGTCAAAAGGCATAAATGGTCGCCCGTTGCCCGCGGAGGCAATTCGGGAGTATTTTGCCGTCCACGCACCGCCGAAATGCAGAACATCCCGCAGAAGCACAAGGTCCCCCGGGTCTATATCGTAACTGATTGCCCCCATAGAGGATGTGAAAAGCCCGATTTCCGCGCCAAGTTCCACCATAAGGCGGGAGACGAACACGGCATCTTCAACACTGCCCTCGTAGATGTGCTTTCGCCCTGTGAAAATTGCCACCGGCAGTGTCCCGTCAAATTTCCCGAAGGTGAAAACCCCGCTGTGCCCGGCAACCGTCAGTGTGGGGAAGCCCGGAATCTGCGCATATTCCTCACGAAAAATCCCATCCAGACGGGACATAATCGCCGAAAGGTCAATTCCCGAGCCCAGAACGAAAAACACCTTCGGCGCTATGCCTTTTTCAGCAAAAAATCTGGCGGCTGCCCTTATGTCTGAACTCATCTTTATGCCCCGAATTTTAGGAGTCTTCCCGCATCAGCCAGCATAAGCATAATTATAGCCTCTGCCGGGATGTGCCCCAGAATCCCCTTGGCGCATTCCCGCTCGGAGAATTTCCGGGCATCGTCGGCAAAGGTGTAGCGCCCTTTCATCAAAAGCGGCACCGGATGCCACGAGTGCGCCCTCAGCACCGACGGCGTGGCGTGGTCCCCGGTTATGACAATCACATCGGGCGCAAGGTCAAGAATCTGCGGAAGTTGGGCGTCAACCTCCTCAATGATTTTGACCTTGCCCTCAAAGTTGCCGTCCTCGCCGTAGGAGTCGCTCTTTTTGATGTGGACGAAGAAGAAATCGTAATCGTTCCACTTTTCCCGCAGGAGAGCGATTTCGTCGTCAATTGTCTCGCCAACCGGCGGAGTGTCCATCCCGACCAGTTTTGCCAGCCCGCGATACATCGGATACGACGCAATCCCCAGCGCGCGGAGTTTGTATTTCTCCTCGTATTTTGGGATGTCCGGAAGTGTGGCGTATCCGCGGAGCAGGACCGTGTTGGCGGGATGCTCATCCGCAAGGATTTCCGTCGCCATCTGGATGAACTTGTTGACGATGCGGGCGGATTTTTCCGCCTCGGGCGCGAGAGGTTCCGCGGGTTTTGGCGGTTTGCCCACAATTTGCGGGTCGGCGTCGGAGACTTTGTCCGAAAGGTCCGGACCGCGGAACACCACCGCAAAGCGGTAGTCCTTGCCCGCCTCAATGTCCACGGTGACATCCTCAATCTGTTTTATGTGCTCGCGGAGTTTGGCGACCAATTTTCGGCACAGTTCGGTGGGGATTCTTCCCGCGCGCCTGTCAACGATGAGATCGTCCTTGAGGGTGGCGAAGTTCCCGCGGACAGCCAGATCGCCCGGGTTTACCTGCATTCCCACGCCGAAGGCTTCTAAAATTCCGCGCCCGGTCTGGTATTTAATGGGATTGTATCCGAAAAGACCTAAGTGCCCGGGGCCACTCCCCGGGGTGATGCCATATCCCACCGGTCTGTGAAGGCCGCAGGAGCCGGCGCGGGCGAGAGCGTCCATATTCGGGGTGTTGGCGGCTTCAAGTTCGGTTACGCCATTTTCGTTTGTGGTGCCGCCCAGTCCGTCAAGGACAAGGAGCAGAAGTTTTGTGTCGTTGGTGGTGATAATCTGCGGAAGGATTTCCTCATACATTTGTTCCTCCTTGTTTTTGAATAAGTTATGGCGTGGAAGGGCGAAATCAAGCATTAAATTTTGGTTAAATTTCAAAGGTCAATCCCTTTTTGAGGGCAGGGTTATGGGGGTTTTTGAAGATTGTTTGGAGGAAATAACAGGATATTTTTTGTGGCTCAACAGGTTGTAAATTCTTATGAATTCCGCCTTGACAGGAATTTGAGGGGGGCATATTTTAAGTTCCGCATCCGAGGATGAGGAGACCTTGCCGAAAATCTCATCGCAGGATGTAAGTTTATAAACAGGGCGTTGGAGTTATCAACAGTTTGTTGATAAGTGGGCGTTCTTTTCTCAACAGTTAAGGAGACGGCTATGAAAACAGATACCAGCGGAATTTGGCAGAAATGCTTGCAGATAATCGCAACTCAAATAAATCCTCAATCGTTTAAAACCTGGTTTGAGCAGAGCCGGCAGTTGCCCTCCGATGACAACAGATTGATAGTTGAGGTCAAAAGCCGCTTTATCGCAGAATGGCTCGCCTCTCACTACAGCGCAATAATTCTTGACGCAGTAAATTCCGTGGATGAAACGATTGAATCTGTCTGTCTGGCATATCCCAGCAACGGAGATTATTCATTTGTGGAGTTGAAACCCTCCCACACCGATGCGGGCGCAGTTGACAGGTTCTCCAACCTCAATCCACGCTACACATTTGACACCTTTGTCGTGGGGGAGTTCAACAGATTGGCATTTATGGCGGCTATGGCGGTCGCCGAAGCCCCCGGACGGACAAAATACAATCCCCTCTACATTCAGGGCGGCGTTGGTCTCGGAAAAACTCATCTCCTTCAGGCTATAGGACACTTCATCAAGCAGAACCATCCCGACAAAACCGTTCTCTATGTCACCAGCGAAAGATTCACCGACAGATTCATAAATTCCCTCATCAACAAGACCACCTCAAAGTTCAGGGAGTTCTACCGCTCCGCCGATGTCCTTTTGGTTGACGATGTCCAGTTCTTCTCCGGGAAGGAGGGAATCCAGAACGAGTTTTTCCATCTTTTCAATGCGCTTCACCAGAGAGGGCAACAGATTGTTCTGACCTCCGATGTCCCGCCGTCGGAGATTAAGGGACTTGAGGAGCGCCTCGTCTCCCGGTTCCAGTGGGGATTGATTGTTGACCTCCAGCCCCCGGAATATGAGAGCCGTGTGGCAATCCTGCGGAAAAAAGCCGAGGCGGACGGAATTGAACTCCCCGAGGAAGTCCTGTCAATCATCGCCCAGTATGTCACCACCAATATCCGGGAACTTGAGGGGACACTTATCCGCCTTCTGGCATACGCCTCAATCCACGGCGTGGAGATAACTCCGCAGTTGGCTATGGAAGTAATTGGAACCTATACCCGTGCTCCCCAGCCTGTGGCGAAAGTTGTTACCCTTGAGGAGATTTTGAAGGCGGTGTCGGAGTATTTCGGCGTCTCCCCGGAGCAGATACGCAGCCGGCGAAGAACCAAGCAAATCGCCCTTGCCCGGCAGGTGGCGATGTATCTGGCGAGGAAACTGACCGGCTCATCTCTGGCGCACATCGGCAAGTTTTTCGGCGGCAGAGACCACGCAACCGTTGTCCACGCCTGCAAGACAATCGCACAGCGTGAGGGCGAGGTCGCTCGCCTTGTGAGGGAAATTGAGAAATCCCTCACCAAATCATAACCGATGTGCCGAAATAGGATTGCGTCGGAGGCATTGCGATATTTGGGCTGGGAAAACTGCCCGGCGCTGCCCTCAAGTCCGCTGAATTCCCGTGAAATTTCCGTTGATTTTAGTCGCACTGTTTTTTTTCTTTATTCAAAAGGGGGAGAACAATGTGCGGAATAGTCGGATATGTGGGGCACAGGGATGTGATTCCCGTGCTGATTGAGGGGCTCAAGGCTTTGGAATACCGGGGGTATGATTCCGCCGGCGTGGCGGTCATCTCCAACGGGAAACTTATCACCATAAAGAAAAAGGGCAAAATAAGGGAACTTGAGGGGGAACTTGCCGGCAAAGAAATCCATTCAAACATAGGCATCGCCCACACCCGCTGGGCAACCCACGGCGAACCATCTGATATCAACGCTCATCCTCACACAGACTGCACCGGAAAAATTGCCGTGGTCCACAACGGGATTGTGGAGAATTACCGCTCGCTTCGCCAGTTTCTGGCATCCCGGGGGCACAAGTTCACCACCGACACAGACACAGAAATCATCGCCCACCTCTTTGAGGAAATGCTCAAGGAAACTGATGATTTTGAGGAGGCGTTCAGGCTCGCCCTGCTTGAAATTGAGGGCACCTACGGACTCGGCGTCCTCTTTGAGGACCAGCCCGACAGAATTTACGCCGCCCGCCACGGAAGTCCGGTTCTCATCGGCGCAGGCAAGGGCGAAAACCTTATCGCCTCGGATGCCACCGCCGTCGTCCGCTACACCGACAGGGTGATTTACCTCAATGAGGGCGAATATGCCATAATCACCAGGGACAACTTTGATATAAAAAACCTTCAGCGCCAGCGGGTTGAGCCCAAAATCAGCAGGATTGATTTTTCAATAAAGGAGTTGGAGAAGGGCGGATTCCCGCACTTTATGCTCAAGGAAATCTACGAGCAGCCTCAAACTCTTCAGAACGCCTACCGTGGGCGGCTCAACATTGAAGAGGGCACCGCCCGCCTCAACGGTCTCAAACCGTATCATTCGTTGCTTGCCA
>JAMOPH010000018.1 GCA_027064665.1 bacterium
TGCCGCGCCGGACGGGCACGCGGAAGCACACGCTCCGCATCCCTCGCACAGCGCCGGATTGACCTCGGCGATATGCGTCTGCGGATTGACCTTTATCGCTCCGTAGGCGCACGCTTGCTCGCAGTATCCACATCCAGCGCAGATTTCCGGGTCAACTGTGGCGATAATCGGCGAGCGGCTCAGATGCTCCTGACTGAACATCGCCAGAACCTTTGACGCCGCCCCCGACGCCTGCGCCACAGTGTCGGTGATGTCCTTGGGATACTGTGCCACGCCAGCCATAAATATCCCGGCGGTCATCGTCTCCAGCGGACGGAGTTTGAGATGCTGTTCCTTGACCCAGCCGTATTCGTCGGTGGGAAGGCGGAGTTTTTGTATCAACTCGCGGGCGGATTTCCCCGGCACAATCGCCGGCGCCAGAACGACCATATCAACATCCAACTTTATCTGTTCGCCGGTGAGGGTGTTCACGCCCCAGATTTGGACTTTATCGCCGTTCTGGACAATTTTTGCCGGTCTTCCGCGGACGAACCGGATGTGCTCCTCCTCAAGCGCCCGCTGATAGAATTCCTCATACATCTTCCCGTTGCTGCGGATGTCAATGTAGAAATTGATAGCCTCGCCGTCGTGGACCGCGTGCTTGTAGAGCATCGCCTGCTTGATTGAATACATACAGCAGATTCGGGAGCAATACGGCACGCCGTGTTCCGGGTCGCGGGAGCGGACGCAGTGTATAAACGCCACAGATTTGGGCACTTTGCCGTCGGAGGGTCTGTGTGGAATTCCACCGGTGGGACCGTCGGGCGCAAGCATTCGCTCCATCGTCAGCGCATCTATAACATCCGGGATTTTGCCCCCGCCGTATTCGGGAATATCCTCAATGGAGTAGAGTTCATACCCGGTGGCGACAACTATCGCGCCGACCTCAATCTCCTCAATCCGGTCCTTCTGCTCAAAGTCAATCGCATCGGTGGGGCAGAATTTCTCGCACACACGACACACGCCCTTCTGGAAATACAGGCAGTTTGCCGTGTCAATCACAGGGTAGTTCGGCACAGCCTGCGCGAAGGGGGTGTAAATTGCGGTTCTGTTGGCGATTCCCCTGTCAAACTCGGAGGGGACTTTTTTGACCGGGCATTTTTCCCAGCAGGTGCCACAGCCGGTGCACTTTTCGGTGTCCACATACGACGCCTTGTGGCGGATTTTGACCTTGAAGTTGCCCAGATACCCCTCAACGCTTTCCACCTCGGAGTATGCCATCAGGTGGATGTTGGGATGGTTTGCCACATCGTTCATCTTGGGGGTGATGATACACTGCGGGCAGTCCAGCGTTGGGAAAGTCTCGGAAAGTTGGACCATTTTCCCGCCGATGGAGGGTTCTTTTTCCACCAGATAGACCTCATATCCGCCGTCGGCGATATCCAGCGCCGCCTGGATACCCGCGACTCCCCCGCCAATCACAAGCGCCTTCCGCGTGACGGGAATCTTGATGTCCTCAAGCGGGATATTTTCGCGCACCTTCGCCACCGTCTCGCGGATTATGGCGAATGCTTTTTTGGTGGCGTATTCCGGCTGGTCCCAATGGGGCCAGGAGGCTTGCTCACGGATATTTGCGACCTCGTGGCGGTAGGGGTTTAGGCCCGCCTGCATCGTGCACAGTTTGAAAGTGCGCTCGTGAAGCATCGGTGAGCAGTGCGCCGTGACTACCGCATCAAGTTTTTGATTGGCGATTTCTGTTCTGACCAGTTCCTGCCCGGGCGCAGAGCACAGATACGGATGATTCGTCACAAAGACCACATCGGGCAGTTGCGCGACCATTTTTTTGAGCGCCTCAATGTCAACGCTTCCGGCGATATTTCGCCCGCAGTGGCAGATAAATACGCCTATCCGAGCCATTTTATACCCCTTTGGAACGATTTTTCAGAATTGCAAAATAATTCACAACTTGCGCAAGTCAAGTCAATTGATTATTTGTTCGTGGAAAATCCATCGTGGAGCGCAGGGATGATTGAAATTGTCCGGCGGAATTTTGAGGAATCGGCGCAACTTATAGGCAGTCTTTTGGATGAGAAATTTCTGGAAAAGGTCTCACAGGCGGCACAAAAAATTGTTGGGGCGATAGAATCAGGCGGGAAAGTAATTGTCGCCGGCAATGGCGGAAGCGCCGCTGACGCCCAGCATTTTGTCGCTGAGTTGGTGGGAAGATTCCAGCGGGAACGCCGCGGATTCCCGGCGGTGGCACTCACCACAAACACCTCGGTTCTGACCGCCCTCGCAAACGACTATTCCTTTGAGAAGGTTTTTTCCCGCCAAATTGAGGCGCTGGCACGCCCGGAGGATGTGTTCGTCGGAATCTCCACCAGCGGAAACTCGCCGAATATCGTCTCGGCGTTTGAGACGGCGAAAAAGTTGGGGATTTTCTCAATAGGTCTTCTGGGCAAAGGCGGAGGAAAGTGCGCCGGGATGTGCGATTTGCCCATAATTGTGCCGCACAACAAAACCGCACGGATTCAGGAGGCGCATATACTCATAATTCACGCCATCTGCGATGCGGTTGAGACCACCCTTGCGGGAGAGGGAAGGTGAAAACAAAATCCAAAGTTGCAGGCGCAGTTGCCCTCGGCGTTTTGCTGGTTCTGTTTTGGGGATGTTCCTCGTCAAAGGAGGAGAATGTCCTCTCCGAGCAGTGGATATTTTTTGACACCATCGTGGAGTTCAAAATCTACGGCAATCCCGACGAGCGCACCGCAGACAGAATTTTCGGCACGGTTCGCGGGGAGTTTGCCCGCTGGGATTCACTTTTAGATAACTATGATTCCACCTCGGCGATAGAGGCGCTTAACCAAGCCGATGCCGGCAGCATCAGGGTTGCGCCGGATTTTGGGCGGTTTTTGAGCGAGTGCGAAAAATTTCAGAGGGAAACCGGCGGCGTTCTTCTGCCCAATATCGGTCATCTCACCAAATTGTGGGGGATAGGCACCGGCAAAAAGTGGATTCCGCCCAAAAAGGCGATAGATTCCGCGCTGGCGCTGGCAAAAGGGGGAAGTTTTTATGTGGTGGACGACACCCTGGTCGTTGCCACCGGCGATTTGGAGATTGACCCCGGGGCGTTCGCCAAGGGATATGCGGTTGACCGGGTGTACGAGAAAATCTATCCCCTCTGCGCCGGGGATGAGCGAATTGACGGGTTTTTAATCAACGCCGGGCGCAATATCCGGGGATGGCACAGAAAGCGCAAGTTCAACATAGGCATAAGAAATCCCCGTGGCAGCGGGATTGTGGGGGTTATCCAGTTGCCGCCGGGGGTTGCGTGTGCCTCTGCCGGCGACTATGAACGGTATTTTATAAAGGATGGGGTGAGATACCACCACATATTTGACCCGTCCACGGGATACCCTGCCAGAGGCGCCAATGCCTCAACGGTCATTGCCGCCGATGCCCTCACTGCCGATGCGCTTTCCACTGCGGCGGTAATTATGGGCAAAGATGTCAAAAAATTGGTGCGCAGACCCGATATTGAGATTATACTTTTCTTTGCCGGGGACAGTTCGTTAAATTACACGATAATCGGTGCGGAAAGATATAAAGTTGATTTGGGAGATTCAGATTAGGAGGGCAAAATGAAGAGGGTGTGGATAATAATTATTGTGTCTTTGGTGGTTGGCGGTGCTGTGGCGCAGGAGAGCACCTATTCTTCGTCGGGGTTTAAGCCCGATATCGGCGCCAAGGGAGTTGCCGGCAAGGTTGGGATGTTGTATATAAGCACCAAGGATATCGGTTTCACTCCCGGCTTTGGCGTGTGGATTGATTTGGGCAATCTTTCGCGTGAGATTGGCCTTGATGCCGGTCTGGAATACTGGAACGGCAGTTGGGATGAGAGCGGCGGAACGCTTCACAAAAGGGATATCGCTGTCTACGCCACGGTGAAATATGAGACAAATATCAAAAAATATAGCCCCTTTCTTGGTGGCGGGATAGGCATAAATATGTATAAAAAGACATACCCCGAGGGGTGGAGCAATCCGGACGAGACCAAAAACAAACTTGAACTCCACCTTGATATGGGCACGGTGTATTCCCTCAACGAGAAGATTGACCTTGAGGGGCGAATTAAGGTCAACTTCTCCGATTTTGGCACATACGGGCTTTATGTATCCGCAATTTTCAAGACCGGTCAGAGTCAATAAGTTCCCGGCAGT
This sequence comes from bacterium, assembly GCA_027064665.1. GTDB lineage: Bacteria > UBP14 > UBA6098 > B30-G16 > B30-G16 > JAMOPH01. The sequence continues at coordinate 4,200 of JAMOPH010000018.1, forward strand.
ATTTGAGGAACAAATCTGAGATTGCCCCGCTTTCCCACAGGTTTCGCAAATCCGGGTCGCGGGGGATGAGTTTGCACACCTTTTCCGGGGCAATCTGGAGGGCTTTTTCCAAAGATTCTACGGCGCTGGAAAATTTTTCCTGCATAGAATACAGGCAAGCGAGATTGTAATGCGCCCTGAAGTGTTCCGGTTCAATCTCAATAGCCTTTTTGAGGCATTTTTCCGCCTCGGAGAAATTTTTGAGGTGCATATAGGCAGTGCCGAGATTGTTCCATATAATAAATTTCTGGGGATTTAATTGAATTGCCTTCAGGTAACATCTGACAGCGTTTTCATCGTTGCCCATATTTCTCTGGATATTGCCTAAATTGAACCAGTATGCGTCTTTTTCCGGTGCGAGTTCAATTGCCCGCTGGAAAGACTGGGCGGCTTTCTCCCATTCGCCGAGTTTGGAATATATTAACCCCAAGGTGTTGTAGTGTCTGGGATTTTTTGGCG
>JAMOPH010000019.1 GCA_027064665.1 bacterium
GGTTTCTCCTTCTCCGACTGGGCGAGGACTTTCTACCGGGGAATCCCACGGGATATGTGGCTGAAATACTATGTCTCGCTGTTTGACTCGCTGGAGTTGAACACGACATTTTACGCAATCCCGCCGGCGGAGCGAATTGAAGGCATCGTAAGGCAACTTCCCCAAAATTTCTCGCTGACCATAAAGGCACCCAGGGCGATAACCCACGACCGCCCGAAGGGTGCGCAGTTTGAGGCAACCCGACGGAAATTTGCGGAGTCCATCCTGCCGGCGAGGGAAAGTCCGGCGTTTGAAGGGCTTTTGTTTCAGTTCCCGGTAGGTTTTGTCCGCACGCCGCACAACATTGACTATGTCCGCAGGATACTGGATTCCTTTGAGGGCAAAAAATTTCTGGAGTTTCGGCACAGGTCGTGGAGATGCGATGAGGTCTTATCCCTTCTGGAGGAATACGGCGCCGGCTGGGTCATCCCCGATGTGCCGGATATTCCCGAACTGACCGGTCCCGAGCCGGTTTTTATCGGCGGCGAGGCATACATCCGCCTTCACGGAAGAAACCGCCAGAACTGGTATGGCTCCTCCGGCGACAGATACGATTATCTCTATTCCGATGGCGAGATTGACTGGGTGATAGACCTTGCAAAAAGCCTTGTGGGTCGTGGAGCGAGGAAAGTGTTTGTGTTTTTCAACAACTGCCACAACGGCAAGGCGGCTCACAACGCCCTGAAAATGCTTGAAAAATTAGGATTTTACACTCCGCCGTCATCACTGTTGTGAAGATATCCCGCAAGGCGGCAAAATTGTTCTATGCTCAACTGCTCCGCCCGGACATTTTCGTCAAATCCCATTTCCCGCAGGATTTTTCCCCAGTCCATCCCGACAGAGAGCGCCCGCAGGTTGGTTATCAATTTTTTCCGCCGGTGCGAAAATGCCACCCTCACCAGCGAGGAGAATTTCTCGTGACTTATCTGTGGGCAGATTGGCGTTTCCCGGGGCGTCAGGGTTATCACCGAGGAGACCACTTTGGGCGGCGGAGAGAAACTGCCGGGAGCGACATCAAACTCACGCCTTATCTCAAAATATCTTCCCGCCAGCACCGTGGGAATTCCGTATTGTTTGCTTCCGGGCGAGGCGGTTAGCCGCTCGGCGACCTCTTTCTGAACCATCAGCACAGCCCGGGCGATGTGTTTCCGGTTGTCCACTAACCAGAAAACTATGGGACTTGTGATGGAATACGGGATATTCCCGCAGACCGTCGGGCGATGCCCGAAATAGCGCTCTGCCCGCCCCGGCGAAAAGTTCAGTATGTCCTGATGGATAATCATCGCCGCGGGGAACCGCTCTGCGAGTTGCGAGGCGAGGGTCTCGTCAAGTTCCACGGCGATGAGGTGTTCAAATCTGGGCAGGACAAGTTCTGTCAGAATTCCGCGCCCGGGACCGATTTCCACACAAAGTGCGCCCTTGTCCACCAGCGCCGCAATCTTTTCGGCGACGCCGCGATTGACCAGAAAGTTCTGCCCCATAGATTTCCTTCCGCCGGTCCTGCGATACGGCGAGACGAACCCGAAAAGTTGCGATGCATTCTGCGTTGTCTGCCGGGCGACCTGCGCCGGCGAAATCCTCTTGATTTCCGCAATTTTTTCCGCAATCAGCGGGATGTTTGCCGGCTCGTTGCGCTTCCCCCTAAACGGATGCGGCGAAAGGTAGGGGGAGTCTGTCTCCAAAAGAATTTTCTCCAGCGGCGTGCCGGCGACTATGTGATGTTTTTTGTAGTTTTTGAAGGTTATCGGACCGCCGAAGCCGACATAAAAGCCCCGTTCCAGCGCCCACTCCAAAAATTTCTGGTCGCCGGAGAAGGCGTGGAGAACGCCGAAGAAATACCCCTCATCCTCAAGGACCCTGCGCGCGGCAGAGTGCGCCTGCCTGATGTGGATTATCATCGGCAGACCCAACTTTTTCGCCAGACGGATTTGTTCGCGGAAGACCCGTTCCTGAACATCGCGGGGCGAGAGGTCCCGGTAGAAATCCAGACCGATTTCGCCGACCGCCACGACCTTGGGATGGTGCGCCAGATGCTCAAGAGTTTCAAGGTAGTCCGGGGGGAGTTTGTCCGCCTCGTGAGGGTGGACGCCGACCGCCGCCCATATCTGTGGATACCGCTCGGCGATTTTGATGGCGCGGTGCGAGGTCTCCAAATCCACGCCGGGATTTACAATTCTGACCACGCCGGCAGAAAGCGCGCGCTCTATCACATCCTCGCGGTCGCCGTCAAACTGCTCAAAGTCCAGATGGCAGTGTGTGTCGCAAAGTTTCATCCCGGATAAAATTTTTGAAATTTTGAAAAATTGCAAAATTATTTTCTTGATATAAGGAAATTTTTAATTAATAAGTTAAGTTTAATGATTTGGTTTGGAGCGGAGATATGGACAGGTCGTTTCTGAAGAGGATAAGCGATTATTGTTGGGAGATACCGAAAACATTCCAGGCGGGGATGAGGGTTCCGGGAAGGATTTACGCCTCGGAGAGGATGCTTGACCACATTTTGCGTGATAATGCGTTCAAGCAGGTTGCCAATGTTGCCACACTGCCGGGGATTGTCAAGTATTCAATGGCGATGCCGGATATTCACTGGGGTTATGGTTTTCCAATCGGCGGCGTTGCGGCGATGGATGTGAACACCGGCGTGGTTTCCCCCGGCGGAGTGGGATATGACATAAACTGCGGCGTTCGTCTGGTCAGGACCAATCTCACCCATAAGGATGTTCTCCCGCGCCTGAAGAAATTGGTTGACGAGATATTCAAAAATGTCCCCTGCGGGGTAGGCTCCACGGGGAAATTGAAGTTGACCACGCGGGAACTTGATGAGGTTCTGACATACGGTTCCGAGTGGGCGATAAAAAACGGCTTTGGCTGGTCCGAGGACCTTGAGGCGACAGAGGAAGGCGGCAGGATGAATTTTGCCGAGCCGGGAAATGTCTCCCGCCGGGCGAAAGAGCGCGGACACGACCAGTTGGGGACGCTCGGCAGTGGCAATCATTTCCTTGAGGTTCAGGTGGTTTCCGAGGTCTATGACAGAAAAATTGCCGAGCAGTGGGGGATATTTAAGGGGCAGGTGACGGTGATGATACACTGTGGTTCGCGCGGTCTGGGGCATCAGGTCTGCGATGAATTTGAGCGGCGACTGGTGCCGATGCTATCGCGGTTTGGGCTGAATCTTCCCGACAAGCAACTTGCCTGCGCGCCGATAAATTCCGACATAGGTAAAGAATACCTTGGCGCGATGGCTGCGGCGGCAAATTTTGCGTGGGCAAACCGGCAGGTGATAATGCACTGGGTCAGAGAGTCGTTTGAAAAGGTTTTCGGCAAGAATGCCGAGGCGCTGGGGATGAATTTAGTGTATGATGTGGCGCACAACATCGCCAAGTTTGAGACGCACACGGTTGACGGGAAGAAGATGAAACTTCTGGTTCACCGCAAGGGGGCGACGCGGGCGTTTGCTGCTGGCAGGCAGGAACTTTCGGCGAAATACAGGGCGACCGGTCAGCCGGTGATAATTCCCGGCGATATGGGACGCGCAAGTTTTCTTCTGGTGGGCACGCAGAAGGCGATGGAGGAGACCTTCGGGTCAACCTGCCACGGTGCGGGGAGATATATGTCGCGGAAGGCGGCGGTGCGGAAAAACCGCGGGCGCAGAATTGATAAGGAACTTGCCGCAAAGGGGATATATATCCGCTGGGTTGGGCGCGATACGCTTTATGAGGAGGCGCCGGAGGCTTACAAGGATGTTTCCGATGTGGTTGAGGCTGTTGAGGGCGCGGGTATTTCGCGAAAAATCGCGAAACTTAAGCCTATTGGGGTTGTGAAGGGATGAGTGAAAAGCGAATTGTATGATGGTAAAAGAGTCTAAAATAGAAGAAAGTCTGGCAAGATATATTGAGATTATGCCAATTCCTGTCGTTATTTTGGATAACAAATTTAATCCCATTGATTACAATAGATTTTTTGAAGAGCGATATGGTCAATATATCAATGATATTGAATACATAAGAGATTTGAAGGATAAAAAAGATGTTGTTGTCGGCACAGTTGTGGGCGAGGATAAGGCTTATAATATATTATATTTTCCTCGTGAGGTTGTAAGAATACAGACAATAGATGAATTGTTGTTTCAAATTGGCGAGTATATTGAGACATTAAAAGTTGTTGGTGCCCTGGCACCATCTTTACAATATAAAGAATTACTATCTTTGTTTCCAAAAACACAACATTCTGTTAGTTTGTCGCATACAAACGAAAAAACTAACTATAAAACCGCAGTTATAAGTATATCTAATTTTATTGAGCGCAGTTTAATTGAGGGATATTTGAGAAAACTTGGTTTTAAACCTCTTATAAAGTGGGGAAATGAAAGTTTGTTCGATTTATTAAAAATTATTGATGATATAACTCTTGTTGTGTTAAGTGATGAATCAGAAATACCTTTAGTTCCTAAAAAAATTCCCGTTATACTTCTGTCCGATTTTGGTAAAATTGTTCATTTGCAGAGTAAATATCCATATATAAAAATTGTAGAACGACCCATCAGTTTTGAAAATTTTAAGTTGGCTCTCGGTGATTTAGCCGAGGACAAACTTTAATTTTGCCCCCGCCCTTAATTTATTTGCGTTTGCGGGGATTTGTTATTGA
>JAMOPH010000020.1 GCA_027064665.1 bacterium
AGGGGTCCGTTCAGGGATATGGGCGATGTCCGTCGGGCTTTCCCTGGCGATTTCAACCTGATTGAGCCGTTTATCACCGTCGTCCCGCCGATTAAAAAACATTTCACCGGATACTTCAAAATCTACACCAGCCGGGATTATGCCTCGCCCCCTGACCGTGACGACCCATCGTATTCAACAAAATTCTACCTGCGCAGCGGAAGATGGTCCGCAGAAATTCGGCACCGGCAGAAGGGCGAGTATATGGGGCAACTGACATACAGGTCAATCCAATACAACGGCAAACATTTTGACCTCGCCGTCGGGAACTACTACCGCAAGGAACAGGGATTTGGGCTTTTAGTGGGGCGGTATCTGTCCCTGCCGTCGTACGAGAAGGATGTGGAAAAGGGCGCGGACTATCTGCTTTCCCCCTACTACGGCGACCTCAACGGCGTCTATTTCCGATGGGAAATCGGTCCCCACTGGAGCGTTTCCTCGGAGTTGTCCACGAACTACTACAAGGATGACTCGTATCAACATCTGATTTCCGGTTCTGTGGGATACTACAAACGCCGGATGGGGCGGGTCGGAGTTGTGTTCTATCAGGGCAAGTTGGTTGATTTCAAGGACGACGGCGTGGCGGATTTCTCCCAGTATGGCGCCTCGGTGTTCGGCGAGTATTTCCTCAAAAACCGATGGAAACTCCGCAACGAGACCGCCGTCCTGGACAACGGAGCGTGGGGAACAAATCTCATAGTCTATTCCCCCCGCCGTGATAGAGTGAGTATCCAGTGGAAATTCTGGGCATATCATTCGGGTTTCCACGCCCTGTATTCCGACGGTGAGTGCGACAGGGACTATGAGACCTACTACCCGCCGGGATTTTCGTTCTACCTCAAGGACTACCGTGCCGGGGAGATGGGCGGGTATATGTCCACACGGTTCCCCCTCGGCGGCGATTTCCGTGGAGAGATAAGAGGGATTTACTACAATGTCCCGAACAAGGGTTCCCACGGCGGCGAGGGATATATCTCCGTCAAGTATTCTGCCGGGCGCAGGGGATACGCCACACTCTATATTGACCGCCAGATTGACCACGACTACAACGGCACCGACACCAAGGATAAGATAAATCTTTCTGTCCGCTGGAGCCCCACCGCAAAAATCTCAACAAAATTTTACACCTATTTCCGCTGGGGCGATTACGACAACTCCACCTACTGGCGGAACAGTTATCGTGTGGCGGCGTCTGCATATTACCGTGTTCGGCGCAAGGGGGAAATCGGCGTCAGGATTGAGCGCTACGACTCCGATGTGGACGACCCGAATATCGGATACTACACATTTCTGCCCTCGGTCAGATTCAATCTGGGCGGAATTGACTGGCGCACCGAACTTTCCTTCCGAAAATACGATGACGAGGACGGTATCTCCCTTGTTGCCCGGGTCAACGCTATGACAAGTTTTTGAGATACCCCGCGGCGCCAGATTTTTCTTTCCGTTTGTCCCGCCGCAGGTTAATTTTATCAAAAAATGGAGGGGGATGTATGAGAAATTTGTCCTTTGCCCTTGTTTTGTTAGGGATTGTCGCAGGTTGTGTGTTCGCCCTGCCCACTATGGGCGAAAACGGCGTTATTTTCAGATATTATGCCCCAAACGCTAATGTGGTCTATCTTGCCGGGGAGTTCAACAACTGGGCGCCCAACAAGGACGCTATGAAAAAGACCGCCGACGGATGGTGGGAAATAGAATATCCCCTCAAGCCGGGGACATACCAGTATAAGTTCGTGGTCAACGGGACAGAGTGGCACGAGGACCCCGACAACCCCGCAAAGGTTGACGACAATTTCGGCGGATTTAACTCGGTCATCACTGTGACGGAGGACGGGAAGGTCATCGCCGGCGAGATTAGGCAGAACCGCCCAATATCTGACGACTATGAGGCGAACGGGAGAATCTATCTGAACATAATCTGGCATCAGCACCAGCCGCTGTATCTTGACCCGAAGCGGGACCAACTCCGCGGACCGTGGGTGCGGGCGCACGCCACCAAGGACTACTACGATATGGCGGCAATCCTGCAGAAATACCCCGAAATCCACTGCACGATAAATTTGACCTCGGTGCTCCTGTTCCAACTGTTAGAATACTATGTCAGGCGTCTGGCGCCGTATGTGGACCTTGAGCACAACCGCGTTGACGCAAAGCGGTATTTTGCCGAGATGGCGGGCAAAACCGACCCGTGGATTGATATGGCTCTCAAACCCACCGAGGACTTCACCCCCGAGGACGATGCAAACCTCTACAAAAACCCCTGGAACAGTTTTGGGATTTCCGATGTGATGATAGAGAGATTCCCGGAGTATAAGGCGCTCCGCGACAAGGGCGGCAATTACACCGTGGACGAGAAACGCCAGATAAAGTTCTGGCATTATCTTGCCTGGTTTGACCCGGACTTTCTCCGCGGACCGGTGAAACTTCCCACCGGCTATGTGTGCGACCTGTCGGATTTGGTTGAGGAGCGCGACGGGAAATTCTATCTCCGCCACCCGATAACCGAGGACGACTGCAACCGCATAATCGCCGAGGTTTATAAAGTCTGCGCCGCCGTGGTGCCGATTCACAAAAAACTTATGTATCATCCCGACACCCACACCGGGCAGATTGAGATAATCACCACGCCGTATTATCATCCAATCCTGCCGCTGATATACGACACCGATGTGGCGAAAATCTGTATGCCCGGGGTTCCGCTTCCGACGAGGTTCCACTATCCCGACGATGCCGACGCACAGGTCGCCAGGGCGGTCAGGTTCTATGAGGAAATTTTTGGGCAGAAACCTTACGGTATGTGGCCCGGCGAGGGCTCGGTCTCCGAGGACATCGTCTCCACGATGACCCACAACGGGATTATGTGGATGGCAACCGGCGATGGCGTCCTGTATCGCTCCACTCCGCCGAATCAGCCGTTCTATTACCCTTATCGTGTTGACACCGACAGGGAACCCGGCACCTCATCGGGGGCGAAATCTATGGCGATTGTCTTCCGCAACACCGACCTTTCCGACAGAATCGGTTTCAAATATCAGCGCAAAACCGGCGAGGAGGCGGCGGATGACTTCATCAGGGGAGTTCTTCAGTATGCCAGCCCGAACGAAGACCGCCTTCTGACCGTCATTCTTGATGGCGAGAACGCCTGGGAGTGGTATCGCCTTGACCCCGACGGCAAGGGATTTCTCAACGCCCTCTACCGCAAACTGACAAAACTTCAGCGTGAGGGGAAAATTATAACGGTCACCGCAAGCGAATACATCCTCGGCAATCCCGAAAGGGGCATAAAGCCTCATCCGATTGATAAGATGACCGAACTTGAGCCGCTGTGGCCCGGGTCGTGGATAAACGCCAACTTTGACACCTGGATAGGCGAACCTGAGGAAAATCAAGCGTGGGAGTATCTTCTGACCGTACGGCAGGACTTGGGGAATTCGGGGATTCCTCGCCCTGACCCTCGCGCAGAGCCGCCCTCCGAAAAGGACGGGAAAAAATGGTTCGCCTACAGGGCGTGGGAGGAGATGTATGCCGCCGAGGGTTCGGACTGGTTCTGGTGGTATGGCGCCGATCAAGGCGCACCCGGCGGAGACGAACCCTTTGACAGGGCGTTTCTGGCACATTTGGAGGGTGTGTATGACTTTATGAAAAAAGCCGGATGGAAGGGCGAACCCAAAAAATTCGCCCCGATAATAGGCGCCACAGGTGGCGGCGGCGCCGGCGGAACTATGGCAAAATCCGCCAGGATGGTAAAGGTCATCTTCACCTGCGACGCCAGAAACATATCTGTGCCGGAGGCGATATACATCGCCGGGAACCGCCCGGAGTTGGGCAACTGGGTCCCGAACAAAGTCCGGATGTATGACGACGGCACTCACGGCGACCAGAAACCCGGCGACGGAATATGGAGCGTGGAGTTTGAGTTCCCCGAGGGGATTATGATTGAGTATAAATACACCAACTCCGGCAGGGAGGGCGTATGGTCGCCGAGCGAGGAGTTCCCGGTCACCAACAGGCAACTTTTCGTCCGGGACCCCGGAAACGGCGTAATCGTGACCCACGATGTTTTCGGCAAAATTTGAGGAGGTGTTCCGATGAAGTGCCCGGTGTGCGACGCCGAGATGAAAACCGTTGAGGCGGGCGGAATCCGCGTGGATGTCTGCTACGACTGCGGCGCCATCTGGTTTGACGATGACGAACTGTCCAAATTTGACGAGGTGACCGAACCCGCCGGGGAGATTCTTGCATCAATAAAGCCCCGAAAAAAGGTCAAAGTTGACCCGAACGCAAAGAGAATCTGCCCCCGGTGCGGCGATATCGTTCTTATGCGGCACTATTTCTCGGTGGCGCAGAAGGTTGAGATTGACGAATGCCCCAAATGCGGCGGAATCCTGCTTGACGCCGGCGAACTGGCACAAATCAGACAGACTTTTCCCACCGAGGAGGAGCGCCGCAAAGCCACGGAGCAGTTCATCCGCCGGCACTTTGACCCCCAACTTCAAAAAATGGCGCACGAGAGCGAGGAGAAACTCTCCCGGGCGAGGCGGTTCGCTAAGGCACTGCGATTTCTGTGCCCCAGTTATTACACAC
>JAMOPH010000021.1 GCA_027064665.1 bacterium
TAAACTTTCCTCCCTGTATTTCTCAATCGTCCCGAAGAGGATGTTGACCACCGGCGGTCTTTTGGTCGGGATTTTGATTTCCTCGGGGCGCACGCCAAGATACCGCGCAAGTTCCCGCCGAACTATGGGAATACAGGTTCTCCCCTGGCAGGGTCCCATACCAATCCGCAGATAGCGCTTGAGTTCCTCAAATTCGGTGTATCCCGCCTCAATTGCGGCGCGAAGTTCGGCAAGCGTTATATCCTCGCAGCGACACACGATTATCTCGTCTTCTCTTGCCATCTCCCCTCCTGCAAGTCAGCAGATAAGTATAATGTGAACTCACCTGTATCCCAAGACTTTTCTGATTTGCTCCAGAACAGCCTCCTGAGCGGTGGTGAGATTGGCGTTTATTGTGCATCCGGCAGCATTGGGATGACCGCCCCCGCCGAAAAATTTTGCCACCTCGGATATATCTATTCCTCTACGGCTTCGCAGGGACACCCGGATTTTGTTAGGGGCGATTTCCTTGAACAGCGCCGCAACATCAACTCCCCGCACAGACATTGCGAAATCTATTATCCCCTCCGAGTTCTCCGGCGAGGTGGAAAAACTCTGGGTAGTCGCCCTGTCCAGCGTCAGAAACAGTATCCTGCCGTTGTGGTAGTTGTGGGCGTTGAACAGCGCAATCCCGATATTCCGCAGATAATCCTCGGAGAAATTGAAATACACCTCGCCGGTCAAAAACCGTGGATTTGCCCCCAATTTCACCAGTTCGCCGGCGTCGAAGAAAGATTGCGGTGTGGCGTTGCTGAACGAGAACCGCCCCGTATCGGTCATAATCGCCACATACAGGGCGCTGGCGGTTTTCTCGTCAATCGGGGCGCCAAGTTGCCTCAAAAGGTGGAAAATCATATCGCCGGCGGCAGGGGATTCCGGCTCCACCCAGTTCAGGTCGCCGAAATTGGGGTTGTCCTCGTGGTGGTCAATGCTTATCACTTTTCTGCCGTTGCATTCCACATCAAGCCAGTTGATTCTCTCCTCGCAGGAGCAGTCAACCACAATAATATCGCCCTCACCGGTGCGGGAGTTCGGGAACCCGTTGATGTATTTTCGCATAAACTCGTATTTCCGTGGAAAATCCTCCGGCAGGGGCAGATACACCCGCTTGCCCATCTGACTCAAACTCCTAAAAAGCGCCACAGAACATCCAAGCGAATCTCCGTCGGGGTCCTTGTGGGAAAGTATTGTGAACCTCTCTCCGGAGCGGATAGCCCCAACTATTTCCTCGGGAACCGTTAACATCACCGGCAATATCACACCTCGTTGGTTTTGATGTTTTCCTCAATCAGTTGCTCAATTCTCTGCGCCTGTTCCATAGTGTGGTCGGGCACGAAACGGAGCCTCGGGGTGACCTTGAGAAATATCCTTTCGCCCAGAAGTTTCTGGATAAACCCCTTCGCCTTGTTGAGCCCTTCCTCGGTATCCTTCCATTCCTGCTCGGTGCCGATAATGCTGAAATACACCGTGGCGTCCCTCAGGTCGGGGGAGACCTTGACATAGGTGATACTCACCATCTCTGCGACCCGCGGGTCATCAACTTCGGTGCGGATAATCTCCGATATGGTCTCGGCGATAACGCTTCCCACCTGCTCCAGCCTTCTGGATGGACCTCTGTCCCTGCGTTTGTGCCACCTCATCTTGCATCACCCCACATTTACTCTTGGATAATAAAAACTGCATCCCCGGGCAGTTTTCCCGGTTTGCGCAGTTTCCGACTATGACGATATTGCCCCCTGTGTCCTGCCCCTCAAAGATACTCCGTCTCAAAAGTGAGGATAACCACCCTTCTTTCGGCGGCGATGACATCCAACACCCGGTCCAGCACGCCGTTGACATAGGTCCCGCTGGCGTTGACCGCAACCACCGCAATCGTTGAACGCTGCCACAGATTCTGATGGTCAACCTCTGCCACAGAGACATTGAAATTGTTTCTCAGCCGGGCTTTGAGCGACTTTATCACCGCCCTTTTCTCCTTCAGCGACCTGCACCCCGGAATGTGCAGGTCAAAAATTCTCGTCCCGATAACCATCTTCCCTCAACCAAAGTTGAAGGGATATAAAATATTGCACATCCGGGTTTGCGCAACAAAAATGTTTGATTATATTGGCAAAATGGGGTAGGTTATCAGGATGAGACGGGGAAGCGATATATTTTCGGCAAAGCCCACCAATGGCGAGCGCAAGGAAGAGGAAACCCTGCGCCCGAAATTTCTTGATGATTTTGTGGGGCAGGAGAAACTCAAAAGGAAACTGCGGACATATATCGCCGCCGCCAAGGAGCGGGGCGAGACGCTGGACCACATAATTTTCTACGGACCGCCGGGGCTGGGGAAAACCACTCTTGCGCACATCATCGCCAACGAGATGGGGGTCAATATCAAGGTCACCGCAGGACCGATTCTTGAGCGCCCGGTTGACCTTGTGGGGCTTCTGTCATCGCTGAATGTCGGCGATATCCTTTTCATTGACGAGATTCACCGCACGCCGCGCAATGTGGAGGAGTTTTTGTATCCTGCGATGGAGGATTTCTGCCTTGACATAGTGATAGACAAGGGACCTAACGCCCGCACAGTGCGGATAAACCTGAACAGATTTACGCTCATAGGTTCCACGACGCGCGCGGGATTGATTACTGCGCCTCTCAGGTCGCGGTTCGGAATAGTTGAGAGGCTGGACTATTATCCGCCGGAGGATTTGTTCCGGATAGTGATGAGGTCGGCGCGGATAATGGGGATAGAAACTGACGAGGACGGTGCGATGGAGATAGCGCGGCGCGCCCGCGGAACACCCCGTATCGCAAACAGAATCCTGCGCAGAGTGAGAGATTTCGCACAAATCCACGGCGGCGGAGTCATCACCGCCGAGGTGGCGAGACAGGCTCTTGATATGCTGGAAATTGACTCCGAGGGGCTTGACGAGATGGACAAAAGAATTTTGCGCACCATAATTGAGAAATTCGGCGGCGGACCGGTGGGAATTAAAACCATCGCAGTGGCGGTGGGCGAGGACGAGGGCACAATTGAAGAACTCTACGAACCGTATCTTATACAAAAGGGGTTTCTGTCGCGCACGCCCCGGGGAAGAATCGCCACGCCGCTGGCGTATAAGCACCTCGGGATACCTCTTCAGGGAAGACTGCCTCTTTTTGAATAAATGAGAATGTTCATTTAACTTAATGGATTTCATTTTCAAGGTTACAAAGTTTTTGCCGTGTTGATGGAGGTTTACTTGTTGAATTTGCCAAAGTTTTTAATATCTTGTGTGTTCGGGCAAAACCTGTGAGTGAGGATGAGACGACTTTTTTATATAATCGCTGTCGCCGTTGCCGTGGCGCTGCTGTCAGGATGTGTGTATTACAACACATTTTTTCTGGCGAAAAAGAACTACCGGCAGGCGGAGAAAATCCGAGAGAAAGCCGGCGGGGATGTCCTTCCCGGCGATGCCGCCGCAAAATACGAAAAGGCGATTGAAAAGTGCCAGAAAGTCCTGACATATTATCCCGACTCAAAGTATGTTGACGATGCCCTGTTTTTGCTGGGGATGTGCTATGTGCGGACCGGCGATTACACCAAGGCACTGCGCAAGTTCAACGAACTTCTGACTAACTACCCCGAAAGCAAATTCGCCGAGGATGCCCGCTACTGGCGCAATGTGTGCCTGTATTACGGCGGGAAAGAGGACCTTGCCGTGGATTCCCTCAAGGCGCTGGCAGAACAGGACCCCAGGCGCGCCGAAGAGGCTATGTTTATGATTGGCGAACTGGCATACCAGAAGGAAAACTACATTGAGGCAAAATCGGCATTTCTGGACTTTCTGCGGGAGTTTCCCAAAAGTTCGTTAGTTGGCAAGGCGCATCTTCGGCTGGGGCAGATTGAGTGGCATTTTGAGGAATACACCGCCGCCGCAGAGCATTTAGAGAAAGTCAAAGAGGGCGATGTACCCGTGGAGGACTTTTTCACCGCCCGGAAACTGCTTATTCAGTGCTACATCAAAATCGGCAGACTTGACGACGCCGACGCACTGATAAAAAAACTCCTCAAGGACGAGACCTACGCCAAGCACTGGCCCGAACTGGAACTTCTCTCCGGCGATGTGCTTTACGCCCGCGGCAGGCGGCAGGAGGCAATGGATATCTGGAACTCGCTGATTGAAAGATACCCCAGAACCGCCGTGGCGGCGTGGGCGTATTACAAATTGGGCGAGGCATACTACGATATCGGCGACCTGCAGAAGGCGCTGGAGATGTTCACCACCGCCTCGCAGACCGGCGACGACCCCGAGGTCAAAGAACTCGCCCGAAAGCGAAAGGAACAGATTGAGAAGATGCTGCGATACAAGGACATCATCAAAAATTCCGACTCGCCCCACGATGTGGTCAGGGCACAACTGTCTCTGGCAGAACTGTATTTGACCGAACTCAACCAGCCCGATTCCGCCATAAGCGCCTATCGGCAGATTTTAGAGAAATATCCGAACGATTCGCTGGCGCCCAAGGCGGCGTATTCTCTCGGCTGGGTCTGGGCGAACAAAAAGAAGGATTACGACAAAGCCGAC
>JAMOPH010000022.1 GCA_027064665.1 bacterium
TCTTGGCTTCCTCAACCATCCTCTGAATTTCCTCCTCGGTCAGACCGGAGGTGGGTTCTATGCGGACGCTTTGCTCCTTGCCCGTGGCTTTGTCCCGCGCGGTGACATTGAGGATTCCGTTGGCGTCAATGTCAAATGTGACCTCAATCTGCGGGACGCCGCGCGGCGCCGGCGGAATTCCCTCAAGATAGAACTTCGCCAGAGATTTGTTGTCCTTCGCCAGCGGACGCTCGCCCTGCAGGACATGGATTTCCACGGTGGTCTGGTTGTCCTCGGCGGTGGTGAAAATTTCGGTCTTGCGGGTCGGAATTGTGGTGTTGCGCGGGATGAGGACGGTCATCACGCCGCCGAGAGTCTCCACGCCCAGCGAAAGCGGTGTCACATCCAGAAGCAGGATATCCTTGACCTCGCCGGCAAGCACGCCCGCCTGAATCGCCGCACCGACAGCGACAACCTCATCAGGGTTGATTCCCTTGTGCGGTTCCTTGCCGAACAGTTCCTTCGCCTTTTGCTGGACCGCGGGCATTCTGGTCATTCCGCCGACTAAAATCACCTCGTCAATGTCGGCGGCGGTGAGATTCGCGTCCTTGAGGGCGTTCTGGCACGGCTCAACGGTGCGCTCCAGAAGATCGGCGGTCATCTGTTCCAGTTGTGCGCGGGTGAGTTTCCGCAAAAGGTGTTTCGGACCGGACGCATCGGCGGTGATGAACGGCAGGTTGATTTCGGTCTCCATCATACTTGACAGTTCAATTTTTGCGCGCTCGGCGGCTTCTTTCAGCCTCTGCATCGCCATTGGGTCGGTGGACAGGTCAATTCCGGTTTCCTTCTTGAATTCGTCCACGAGCCAGTCAATGATTCTCTGGTCCCAGTCGTCGCCGCCAAGGTGGGTGTCGCCGTTGGTGGAGAGGACCTCAAACACGCCCTCGCCGATTTCAAGGATGGAGATATCAAAGGTTCCGCCGCCGAGGTCAAACACAGCGACCTTGATATTTTTTCCTTTTTTGTCAAGACCATAGGCGAGGGATGCCGCCGTCGGCTCGTTGAGGATTCTTTTGACCTCAAAGCCGGCGATTCTTCCGGCATCCTTGGTCGCCTGACGCTGGGAGTCGTTGAAATACGCCGGCACAGTGATAACCGCCTCTTTGACCTCCTCGCCGAGGTATGCCTCGGCATCTGCCTTGAGTTTCTGCAAAATCATCGCCGAGATTTCCTGCGGGGAGAAATCCTTGCCGGCGTTGGGCACGCGGACAAGCACGGTGTCCCTTGGTCCGCGCACCACCTCGTACGGCACCTGCGATATCTCGTTTTTGACCTCGTCATAACTGCGCCCCATAAAGCGCTTGATGGAAAAGATTGTGTTTTTGGGGTTAGTAATAGCCTGTCGTTTGGCGGTAATTCCCACCAGTCTTTCGCCGTCTTTGGTGAACGCCACGACCGATGGGGTGGTGCGTCCGCCCTCGGCGTTGGGAATCACCGTGGGCTGACCGCCCTCCATAACCGCCATACAACTGTTGGTGGTCCCGAGGTCTATACCCAAAATTTTCGCCATTTTTATCACCTCCTGTTTGGTTGTTATTTCTTCAACGGCAAAACGGCAGACTTTGCGAGCGCTTTCGCCAGGTTAGCATCCGCGAGAAGTTTGAATATTAAAAGTCCTGCGGAGAAAACCGTGGCGCCGAAAAATGTCCACCACAGGGAAAACGCCGCCTGTGGAATCAACGACAGCGCCACGCAAACGATAGCCAGCAACAAATATACTGCGTTGTAGGCGTAGTGGGACCTTCCCAGTTCGGCGCGATAGAGAGCCAGCACCGATATCACGGGAAGTTCTACCGCCAGAGCCACAGGATATATCCCGCGGTGGCGAGAGTGAATTTTGTCCACCGCATCGGCGATTTCCTCACCGCGGGCGAGCCTTTTGGCAAGGCCCGCCACCGAGGCATATCCCAGAAGGATATTGGTCCCTATCAGCCCAAATCCAAAAAATCCCAGCAGGAAAAGATAGAGTTTCATTCTCAAATCACCTCCTTACACCAGGATTTCAAGCCAGTTAGTTTTGAGATATTTCATATCCTTAACCGCTTCCAGCAGGAGTTCGCCTGCAGATGTCAGTTTGCCGGATTTTATATAGTTGCACTTGCGCGCTACCACCAGCAGATCGGAGAAGGTTCCGGTGTCAACCAGCGAAAGCCCGGAACCAAATTCAATCTCATCGGCAGTGAATTCATCGGTGTTTTTGCCCTTGCGCATAGTCTCGTTGAGTTTTTTGACCGCAAGAAGTACCTGCACAATTTTGGGCGACACCGGGAACGAAATCCCCGAGGGAACACCCGCCACTGCCTGCTTTATCTTCTCGCCGACCTCGGACAGTTTGTAAACCTCTCCCGGAAGAATTATCAACAACCCCTGAGCGACCAGTTTCCGCAAGCCGAGTTTTACCTCATCGTGATCTTTTTCCGGGAATTCAGCCAAGATCGTGTTTTTGAACACCCCCCGCCAAAGGGGAATCTTTCGCAGAACCCTAACTTCGAGGTCCGTCAGCACGGGGATTCTGGGCGCAGTGGAGGCAATTTTAGCATAAAGCCTTCCGCTGGCGGTGGGAGCGCCTCCGCCAACCAGACTGTCCTGTTCAGCGCGGAGAATCCAGTCGTCGGCGGGGGAAGTGTGCGCCATTCGCGTCATAGTGATTGCCGAAACCGCATCAGCGTGAACCACCTTCCGTTTGGCTTTCTGATCCTCATAGACTTCTTGTCCATAATCGGTAAACCGATACACTATCTCTCCCTTTTTCTCCTCTATTTCGGCGGTAATCAGGTTGAATCCCTCAAGTTGGTAGAGGGAATATTCGGTTTTCTTCGGGGTTTCCTTGCGCCCCTTGGATTCTATGTGTTTTCTGAGGTTTTTGTAAGTTGGTTTGAATTCGGGGTTAGATTTTTCCTTTTCCTCAATTTCTTTTATTAAAAACAGCACATCTAAGTCAAGTTCATCAAGGTCCATAGACGGCGCAACAGTGATTGGCGTTCTGAGGAGTTGGGCGGCTTTTTTAAGGTGCTCGCCAGCCGGAAGTATATTGCCCAGTTCGTCAACCGCACCTACAGCCTGAAGTTGCGGAAGCGCCGCCTTGGGAATGGGTTCGTAGAGCATATTAGCAATCAGTTCCTCCGTCAGTGGGAACGGAAACACCGAACCCTTTATGAGCGCAGCCCTTATCTGCTGTCCCGGTCCTGTGAGGGAGTAGAAATTCCCGTAGGGCAACGAGAAAGTCAGGATTCTCTGGGCTTCCAGCGTCCATAGGTCAAGATCAGGAATGAAATTGAGCAGGGATTTTTTCCCTGGACCGGGTGGTGTTTTTCTCAAATAGGCACACAACTCTGGAGAAAGATTAAGTTTTATGTTCATTCGTTCGTAGATGTTAAGCACCGTCTGCGCATAGGGAGAAATGTGTCCGTGAAGCATAAATCCGCGCTTTTCAAGTTCTCTGAAGTAATCCGCCGCACCCTCAAGGTTGGTCTGAGCCTGCATCCCAGCCTCGATGAGGGAAATTATCTCCGAACCTATCCAGCGGAAGTTGTCCCCCACTTCATCGGGGTTGAAAAACGGTTTGGCAAGATTTTTTGTCACATCAAGCCAGACCTCAAGGAGCATAGACCCGAGGGTGGTGAGGGTAAATTTGTCATCATCCTCATCCACCAGACCCTGGATTATAAGGTGGTCAAGCATCGCCAGTTCGCGGTCGGTGAGTTCATCTATAACTTTATCCAGGGGAAGACCGTGTTCTCGTTTTTCGCCGATCCTCTCCAGAAGTTTTGCATGTCCAACTGTTACGAGCATCTATTATCACCTCGCTTTCTTGGGTTTTAATCAGGGCGGGACTTGCGCCCCGCCCTTGAAAATTTTTTTCGCCCTGTAGATTATTCCACGCTGATCGGAATTTCTTTGGTTTTTGCCTCCTCTTTCTTGGGGAGTCTCACCTCAAGCACGCCGTTGTTGTATTTCGCGCTGATCTTGTTCGGGTCAACAGTTGTCGGGATGTAGAAACTTCTGGAGAAACTTCCGAACACCCTCTCAACCCGATGGTAGTTCTCCTTTTTCTCGTCGCGCTCAATCTTTTTCTCCCCGGAGATCGTCAGGACATTGTCCGCGAGGGTGACTTTGATGTCGTCCTTGCTCATTCCGGGGATGTCGGCGCGCACGATGATCTCATCATCGGTCTCGGAAATATCCACTCTCGGCACCCACGCAGGGGAACCCTCTCTCTGCTGCTGCGCCGGAACACGGGACCCGAAGAACTCATCAAAGAACCTGCTGATCTCCTCATTAATGTTCATCAGGTCCTCAAAGGGTCTCCATCTTACGATTGCCATAGTTCACCTCCTTTTTGGGTGGTTTTAGTTTTTCCGCCGGATATGTAGCAATTACTGTGCCAAAAAATGAGACGCCGTTTTGGTGCCATATTTTCGCAGTCAAACTCCCGTTTGAGTGACAGACAAGTGACATTTTTGTCAGTCAGAGACAAAAAGGTGTGCCATTTCTGACAAACTTTATCCCTGCCATAATGACATAAAACCTCTT
>JAMOPH010000023.1 GCA_027064665.1 bacterium
GTTGCGCCAGAAATCCAACACCGCGGTGGAGATTCTGCTTTATGCTGGCATAAATCCCGACGATGTGATTCGCACGATAGAGGAGATGCTTGAGCCCGGCGAGGAGCGGATTTTCAGGGGAAGTATCCTGCTTTCGCCGAGGGCTCAAAAAATTATTGACTATGCCTCAGCCGAGGCGCGCAATGTCGGTTCGTCGCGGGTGGGCACCGAGCACCTTCTCCTCGCGCTTCTCAGGGATACTCGCGATTATCCCGCCCACGCGCTGTCTATGTATAACCTGACCTATCACGATGCCGTCAGATATCTGAGTGCTGTGACAAATCCCCGCTACAAGCAGAAGCGCGGCAAAAAGAGCACCGATGCTCTGGACAATTTTTCCCGCGATATAACCGCTCAGGCGGCGGCAGGAAAACTTGACCCGGTTATCGGCAGAGAGAGGGAAATTGAGCGGGTGATTCAGGTCCTCTGCCGCAGGAAAAAGAACAACCCCGTGCTTATCGGCGAGCCGGGCGTTGGAAAGACCGCCATTGTTGAGGGTCTGGCGCAGAAAATCGCCGATGAAGATGTCCCTTATCTTCTGCAGGGGAAGCGCATTGTCTCCCTTGACCTCACCGCGATGGTCGCCGGGACAAAATACCGCGGGCAGTTTGAGGAGCGCATCAAAGAGGTCATTGATGAGATTGTGGCGGCGAAAAACATCATCATTTTCATAGATGAGATTCACACCATTGTGGGAGCAGGCGGTGCCGAGGGCGCGCTTGATGCCTCAAATATCCTCAAGCCGATGCTCGCCTCGGGGGAACTTCAGGTCATCGGTGCAACCACCGCCGAGGAATACAGGAAATACATTGAAAAAGACGGCGCGTTAGAGCGCAGATTCCAGACCATCTATGTTGAGCCGCCCACATATCAGGAAACCATCCGGATTCTGCAGGGACTCCGACCGTATTACGAGGAGCACCACAAGATAAAGATATCCGACGAGGCGATAGAGGCGGCGGTCAGGCTTTCGGACAGGTTCATTCAGGGGCGGTATCAGCCCGACAAGGCGATTGACCTGATAGATGAAGCGGGGGCAATGCTCAATCTGGCAGAGTATGTCAAGCCGCGGGAGATAATTGAACTTGAGGAAAAGATTGCCGAGAAGGAAAAGGAGAAGCAGATAAAAATTGGTCAGCAGGACTACGAGGCGGCGGCGAAAATCAGGGACCAACTTCTCGCACTCCAGACAAAACTTGAGCAGGCGACGAAAAAGTGGCATCTGGAAAGGGATATTCATCGTCCCGTGCTCACCCGGGAACACATTGCCCGCGTGTGCAGCCGGATGACGGGGATTCCGATTGAGGAACTTTCGCAGGAGGACCAGAAGCGACTTTTGAGACTTGAGGAGGAGTTGAGCAAGTATCTTGTTGGGCAGGAGGATGCCATAAAGGCGCTTGCCAATGCCATTCGCCGTTCGCGGGCGGGACTGCGCAACCCCAAGCGCCCGGTGGGAAGTTTCTTGTTCCTCGGACCTACCGGAGTCGGGAAAACCGAACTTGCTCGCGTCCTCAACAGATTTCTCTTCGGGCGCGATGACTCTCTCATCAGAATTGATATGTCCGAGTATATGGAGAAATTTGCGGTATCGCGGCTTATGGGTGCGCCCCCCGGCTATGTCGGATATGAGGAGGGCGGAACACTGACCGAGGCAGTCCGCAGACATCCGTATTCGGTGGTTCTTTTTGACGAGATTGAAAAGGCACATCCCGATGTGTATAACATCCTTCTGCAGGTGCTTGAGGACGGCGTCCTCACCGACAGTTTCGGCAGAAAAATTGATTTCAAAAACACGATTATCATAATGACCTCAAATTTAGGCACCGAGGATATCGTTTCCGCCAGACTTGGATTTGAGGGCGGCGAGGATATCCCCGATTACGAGACGATGAAATCCCAGATTCTGGGCAGACTCAAGCGTGAGTTCCGCCCGGAACTTCTGAACAGAATTGACGAGATAATTGTCTTCCGTCCGCTGGAACTTGCCGATATTGAGAAAATCGTGGATATCCAGATTGACGAACTCAACAAGCGCATAGAGCACAAGGGTCTTTTCCTTGTGCTGACGGACAGAGCCCGTAAGTGGCTTGCGGAAAAGGGATTTGACCGCAATATGGGCGCCCGCCCGCTGAAAAAGGCTATCCAGCAGTATGTGGAAAATCCCCTGTCTGAAAAGGTTATCGCCGGCGAAATCCCGTGGAACCACATCATAAAGGTTGATGTCCAGCGGGGCGGCAAGGCGCTCAAGTTCACTCCTGTTGAGACCAACGAAACCCCGAAGGACAAAGTGGTTGTCTCCAGAGAGGATTAACCCTTACAGGGTTGTGGTGCGGAGGACAATGTTTTTCCGCATTGTTCTGTTTTAATCCCTCACGGGAGGATGTCCCGGATTTTTTCGCGACGCCTTTTGCCATAGGGGAAACTCTTTCGGACAATAAAAGTAGTCTTTCGGACGAAAGGGAAAATCCTTCGGACGATAACTGTGGGGAGTTTCCCTTGAAAAATCCCGTAGGGGATGTTAAAATTGAAACATTATGGGGATGCGCGCTCCGAAAGTTCTGATAGTTGACGACGAGGCGACACAGCAGGAACTTCTGGCGGGTTTCCTGCGCAAGCGCGGTTTTGAGGTGGAGTGTGCTGGAAGTGTTGAGGAGGCGGAAAAAATTTTCTCCGAGCGCGGTTTTGATGCCGCCGTGCTTGACCTCAAACTCCCCGACGGCGATGGGATTGAACTTCTGCGGGCGCTCCGCGGGATAGACCCGGACATCGGCGCCGTGATTCTGACTGCCTATGCGTCGGTGGAGTCCGCGGTGGAGGGAGTTCGCGCCGGCGCGCAGGAGTTTATGGAAAAACCGGTGAACCTGCGCAAACTTGAGGATGCCCTCAATCGGCTGGTGGAGCGCCGGCAGATGGTTCTGGAAAACCGCGCGCTGATGGAGTCAATTTCGCTTGAGGTGCCCTCAGAGGTTGTGGCGGAGTCCCCGCAGATGAAGAAAATTCTCAGTGTTGTGGCGCGGGTTGCGCCCACCGATGCCCCGGTGCTCATCACCGGCGAGAGCGGAACCGGCAAGGAACTTGTGGCGCGCCTGATTCATCGGGCGAGCAGCCGCAAAACCAAGCCGTTTATCCCCATAAACTGTGCGGCAATTCCGGAGACGCTTTTGGAGAGCGAACTTTTCGGCTATGAGCCGGGGGCGTTCACCGGTGCACGCAAGCGGCAAATCGGCAAGTTGGAACTTGCCGCCGGCGGCACCGTGTTTCTGGACGAAATCGGCGATTTTCCCGGCGCGCTTCAGGCGAAACTTCTCAGATTCCTTGAGGACGGCTCGTTCTACCGCCTCGGCGGAACGCAACCCGTCAATCCTGATGTGCGGATAATTTCCGCCACCAACCGCGACATTGAAAAGATGGTCAAAAGCGGGGAGTTTCGCGAGGATTTGTATTATCGCCTGAACCTGATAAGGATACACATCCCGCCGCTGAGGGAGCGTCCGGAGGACCTTCTGGCGCTGGCAAAAATTTTCCTTCAGAAATTCGCCCGCAAGCACAAAAAGCCGGTCAGGGGTTTCACCGATTCTGCCCGGGAAAGACTCCTCAGGTATCCGTGGTATGGCAATGTGCGGGAACTAAAAAACGCGCTTGAGCGCGCGGTAATTCTCACGCGCCGGGAGTATATCACCGAGGATTTGCTTCCGGAAGATGAAGACCTGTCGTCGGCGAAGAAAACTCCGCAGGTTGTGGATTTGCGCCCTCTATCGGAGGTTGAGCGGGAACACATCCTGCGGGTTCTGCGCTACTGCGGCGGGAACCGCACCGAGGCGGCAAAAATTTTAGGAATCCACCGCAACACCCTGCGGAACAAACTTAAAGAATACGGAATTGGAGAGGAAGATGAGTAGTCTGTGGGGCGAAATTCTGCGCAAGGGCACGCATATCGGCGCGCTGATAATTCCGATAATGTTTCTGCATTTATCTAAGGAAACCTCGCTGTGGATAGTCACGCTGGGCGCGGTGGTCGCTCTGACGCAGGATATTCTAAGGATTTATCACCGCGGATTCCGGAAATTTATCTATCGGTTTTGGGGGAGTATATACCGGAAATGGGAGATAAAGCGCTTCACCGGGGCGGGATATATTCTTCCCGCGGCGGCGCTGAGTATATATTTTTTCCATCCTCAGGTGGCGGCGCTGGTGATGACCTATATAATAATCGGCGATACTGCGGCGGTTTTTGTGGGAAAACTTTGGGGACGGCACACTATATATGTCCGCCGCAATCCCGACGGCACTGTCCGCAGGAAAACTGTTGAGGGGACCTCGGCGTTTTTCGTGTCGTCGTTTATCGCCGGGTTTTTCATCCCGGGGATAGGTTTCTGGTGGAACCTGTTAGGTGCAGCGCTCGCTACTATAGTTGAGATGGTATCGTTCTTTATAGACGACAATATAACAGTTCCGATGATAGTAGGGACGGTTTTGC
>JAMOPH010000024.1 GCA_027064665.1 bacterium
GTCAACATAGAACTGGACGCCGGTGTAATAATCCTCCTCAGAGCCGGAGACACCGAACATCACCCTCGCGGAATCGGGATGAAGCGGAGCGAGGTCCTCATTGGGGTCAAAATCCTGACTTCCCCATATAGTGAGTTTGATGGCGTCAATATAGATCGTGTGCGACGCCGCAAGAAGATCAATCCTGAGAACTGCCCTGTCAGTGCGCACATCAATGAGTTCCTCATCCAGTGTGGAATCAATATCAATCCCCATCAGACCATACACCGGGACATCCGATATGAAAGCCCCATCCTCATAGGTGGACCAATATCTGTCCCGCGGTGTGGTGAAAGAACTCACCACCGAAAAGTCCGTGGTGTAGTTACTGGGGATAAGGGCTTCACCACCAGGACCAGAGCCAGGATACGGTGACGGATACCCCTTCACCAGGTTGAACACATTGAAATACTGCCAGTCGCTCCCGGTGCCCTGAGCGAAAACCGCTCCGAACATAACAAGAAGACCGGCGAGCACCACAACGACTGCTCCTCTGCCTCTCATACCTCTCTCCTTTCTGAAGATGGTTTTTTCTCTCACCCACGCAAACCACTTACCTACTCTGCTGCTTCCCACTTTTTAACCTCCTGTTGATTTTTTCTTCCATAACCAGAACCCACACGCCCTCATCCCTCTTCAACAATCAGCGAACAAAGCGATAAGCCCCCCTTCAAGGAGCCTCGCTTCAAACTCCCACGACAGGTTTTGCGAAATCTATAGCCCCTCCCAGACATTGTCAAGGTTTTTTTAAAAATCCCCGTTCGCAATTCTGCGAACTTATGTTGAAAAAATATCCTGCCCAACATCCTGTGTCAAGGAAAACTTTTTTCTTAAAATCCGCAATATCCCAACTTGCTCTCAAAAGAAATTTTTGCCTCGTATCTTTGGGTTTTTTCGCCCTCCCGATGCTCAAAATTGTCTATCCAGCGGTATTCCAGCGAACCACCGCAGATAAACTGCCCCCGGATTTTCCACAAACGCCACGAAAACACCTCGCCCTGCGCACCAACCGCAAAACCGGTCGTGGTCTCCACAACGCCGCTGGGGAATTTTACTTTCCAGTTCGGGTCGTCAATCCACGGCGCTGTCCACGGGTCGTCTATTCTGCCCTCGCCCCTGCGCATACGGAAAAATCCCAGATCAGCCCACCAGCGGTCCCCTGTGAAACTTACCCCCACCTCAAACCTATCGTAATCATCGCCGTATTTTGCACCCAGCGGCTTGTTCTCATACAGATACCTGTTCCACGGGTTCGGCTGATTGAAGGTATACGGCATAACCATCTCATACGAGGCAGAGCCGGTCATATACATCGGTTCAGAGAGCACTGCGACATCCCCCGCCAGTTTGAAGCCGACCTCGGGCGGCTCCCTGTCAGCGGGGCATTCGTGCTCAATCTGAAAATCGTCCACAATCCCCTCAAAAGCCACTCTCACCGGCGGAACCACGACCTTGAAATCAAAACTCCAGAGGGTGTTGTCGTCCCAGCGATGGTTGAGTTGCTCGGCGTGGAGAGCGTAGAACGGCAGAAGATAATAGAACTCCAACTGCCTGCCGACGCCGCCGAAAAGCATAAGTTCGGTAAATCCCGCCTCAAAATTTTTCCACTTCAACTGCCCCCGGTGCCCGGCAAGATAGCGATTATATATGACAACATCGGTGGTATCCACGACCTCAATATACTCGTCCAACTCGCCGATAAACCAGAGTATGCTGAAATACTTCCCCAAACTCAATCCGAACTGGGCACGCTCATAGGGCTTTTCGCCGGAAAGCGCCATCCCCTCGGCGATACGCAGATAATCCTTCCCAATCTGGAAATACACCTTTTCCCCGCCCCAGCGGATATAGACCTGGTCAGCCTTGCCGGCAATACGCCTCCAGCGTTTGCCGTAATAATCCGGGTCGGAGTAGTATCCGCTGTCAAGGCGGTAAATCCCCACAAAAGACCAGTTTTTATATGTCCCGCCCAGACCAATCTTCATCCTGCCGAAAGCGGTGGTCTTGCTCGTCCACGAGCGATAGCGGCACCACACTCCGGGGGTCCAGATTGCAAAAAGATTTTCCCGCTCGGTAAGCGGATAGACTGCTCTTTTGGCATATTCCTCAAATTTCGTTCCGCCAAGGGCTCTCAAGATATCGCCCACAGTGTATGGCGACACAGGGTCAAGCAAAGGAATTTCCCCACGCAGTTCCATCTGGCGGTAAATCCGATTGAGACCATAGTCCCAGTTTGTGGTGAAATCCGGGCTATACAGGTTCAGTTCCGCCCCGGATGCGGCAAGTTCCTCGCCCCCGGCGAAACAGAACACCGCCATCAAAACCATCGCTATGTGTGTCCCCCTCGCCCTCATTTTTCAAAGAGTTTGCGAAGCATCTGCACCTGACGGCGCAGTTCCTCGTTCTCCGATTTCAGTCTTTTCAATTGACTTTCGCAGTCGCTCCGGGCGGCGCCGGATTTTTTGGATTTTCCCGCCTTTGCGGTCGTCCGGGTTTTCTGGCAGGCAGTAAGTTCCCCTAAAACGCCCGCCCACAGCGAGGCATCAAAACTCCACTCGCTTTGAGGATACTTCTTGATCAGTTCCTCAAAACTCTTCTGGGCATCGGCGTATTTGCCCAGAACCACCTCAAGATAGCCCTTTTTGTAGAGCGCTTCATCGGCGTAGGGGAAATCGGGATGATTTTTGACAATCTGCTCAAAATAGTAGTGCGCCTCGTTGAACCTGTGCTCATCCATTGCCCGCTGTGCTTTTCTGAACAACTGCTGGGGCGATTTGGCGGCAATCTCTGATGACACAGCGCACCCGGACAACACCGCCGCCAGAAACACCGCCACCGAAAATATGTAAATCCGCCTTCCTCTCATAGGTTATGCTCTCCCCGAGACTGCCTTCTTTTTGCGGAGAATTATCTCATATCCGCCGAAAGTGTTTCCGCCGGCGTTTTTGAGTTCCTTTTTGATTCTGGATGCGATAGTAGCAATCTGGTCGGGAGTGACCGGCGCCCGTGAGGGGTCAACATCCACCACCGCCACAGTTATGCCGAAAAACGGGAAAAATCGCTTGACACCGTGGCGGTCAAGTCCCTCAATTCCGCCCCTTTTTCGGTCTGCCTCATCGTAGAATGAGGGCGCCGCCTGCTGAACCAGTCTCACAGCGGTCTCCGCAACAGCACGCATAGTGTAGGGATTTCCTATCACCACGAAATCATCGCCGCCGATATGCCCCAAAAAATCGCCGGGGGAACCCCTCTGCTCAATCGCCGTCCGCAGGGATTTTGCCACCAACAGTATCACCTGATCTCCCTTGGAGAAACCATATCGGTCGTTGTAGGGCTTGAAATTGTCAATATCCACATAGGCGACGGAAAATATCTTTTTCATCTTTATCAGGTCGGTCATTCTGCGGATAATCTCCTCGTTGCCGGGCAGTCCGGTCAGGGGATTGACCGAGCGGCTTGCCCTCACCCGGCGAAGAATACTGCGCAGTCTGGCGGGAATCTCACGATAATCCACCTGGTCTTTGACCAGATAGTCGTCGGCGCCGCCGTCAAAACCCTTGAGTTTGTAGTCAATATCGTCCATACAGGTCAGAAGAATCACCGGGATATGGGCGGTCTTGTAGTCGTTTTTGAGTTTCCGGCACACCTCAAGACCGCTCATCTGCGGCATATTCACATCAAGCAGAATTATGTCGGGCTCAATGGTTTTAGCCAACTCCAGCCCACGGATTGGATTATCGCAGGTGACCACATCAAAATTGTTGGCACGGAGCCTCGCCTGCAGAACCCGCAGGTTGTTGAGTTCGTCGTCTATTAAAAGAATTTTCTCGCTCATAACACCCTCCGAAAAATCTATATTAACCACTGCGCTTTCCCCACGAAAGGGCATTAAATGGGCACGATTTTATGCAGTCCCCGCAGGAGATACAATGGGCGCTTTTGACAGCAAAACCGGAGTTCTCCACATCAATCCCCATAGGACAGGACTTAGAACACAGATGGCAATTGGTGCAGACCTCAATATTGAGAACCACCCTCTGCCCTGAAAATTTTGACACAAACCCTGTCAGCGCACCCACCGGGCAGACATATCGGCAAAAACCTCTCCGCACCCTCAACGACAGCACAAGCCATATTGCCAGACCTATTACTGCCGTGGCAGGAACGGATATTTTCCACGCCGCACACAACCAGAAAATCGGGCAGAAACCGGCGCAGGCAAGGGTTCCTCGTGCGAGAGTCAGCGCCACCAGAAGAATCACCACGCCGTAGGAGAATATACGCATTTTCTCGTTGAGCCAGTTGGGGACAGGTTTTGCCGCCAGACCCAATTTTTCTCCGAGCAAGCCCAGAATTTCGGAGATAAATCCCAGCGGGCAGACCCATCCGCAGAAAAACCTCGGGCGCCACAGCGAAAGCAGTATCACCACAACCCCGGCGGCA
>JAMOPH010000025.1 GCA_027064665.1 bacterium
ATATAGACTACTGTGCATGGGGTGATATTTCTTACCCTTCTATTGTTTTCGTAGACCACTGTGATATAGATACCAGCAAATGCTATGTCGAAGGAGATAGTGCCGGAGCAATTATATTTGGCACAGGAATTATAAATGCAGACCCACTTTTTGCCGATACTCTGTTCCATCTGTCGGATAGCTCTCCTTGTATAGATGCCGGCGCAGAATCTGTGTATGTCCCAATCTGGGACACGGTTATATATGCGCCAGATTACGACTTTGATGGCGGCGTCCGTCCCTACGGCGCAGGATGGGACATCGGCGCAGATGAATATGGAGTATGGGAGATTACCGAAAACAGTATAAAACGCCCCGAAAAAATAAAAATCTCCGTCTATCCCAATCCCTTCAATTCCTCCTGCGTAATCACAGCGCCGGCGAGGGCGAGGATAGAGATATATGATTTGCGGGGGAGGTTGGTGTATACTTCCCCCTCGGCGGGCACTAAAGATGGCAAACGCGTCTGGTCCCCGAACCAATCTGTCCCATCCGGCGTCTATCTAATCCGGGCGATAGCCGAAGATGGGCAGGTCGCACAGAGAAAAGTGGTGCTGATAAGATGATGCCCATTGCGATGGGATAAATTTTTCGCCCGATAGCGCCGGGAAAGCGCAGTCAACAAATTGCCCCTGCACAGCAAAATCTTTGCCCTTGCCCCGGCGGGTTTTTATCAGATATTTGAATTTATGGGCAAAATTACAAAACTTCCCGAGTGGGTCGCCAACCGGATTGCCGCCGGCGAGGTGGTGGAAAATCCCGGTTCGGTGGTCAAGGAATTGGTGGAGAACTCGGTTGACGCCGGCGCGGCATATATAGAGATAATCCTTGCGGGCGGCGGAAAAGACCTGATTCAGGTGATAGACGACGGCGAAGGGATGTCCCCCGAGGACGCACTGATGGCGCTTCAGCGGCACGCCACAAGCAAAATCTCCGATGTTGAGGACCTCAACCGAATCACCACTCTCGGTTTCCGCGGGGAGGCGCTTCCGTCAATCGCGTCGGTGTCGGTGATGGAGTTGGTGACCCGCCGCGCCGAGGATGAGATGGGTTTCCGTATCCTTGTGGACAACGGCGAGATTGTTGAGCAGGGCGAGGTCGGCGCGCGCAAGGGAACCACCGTCACCGTGAGGGAACTTTTTGGCAAGGTGCCCGCGCGCCGAAGATTCCTCAAATCCGACCGCGCAGAACTCAACCGCTGTGTCATCTGGATTACCCGTCTCGCGCTGGCAAATCCCGAAATCTCCTTCAGGGCGGAGCACAACGAACGGGAGATACTCTACGCCCCCGCCGTCGGGTCGTTCTTGGAGAGGATTGAGCAACTTTTCGGCGCCGAAATCGCCCAAAACCTTCTGCCAATCCAGTATCAGACCGGGGACTACACGATTTACGGCTTTGTGGGCAACAGAACCCTGCACCGGGCGAAGGGCACCGAGCAGTATTTTTTCCTCAACCGGCGGGCGATAAAAAGTTCCCTGCTTTCCGGGGCGGTCAAGCGGGCATACTCCGGGCTGATTCCCCCGGGACGCCATCCGGTGGTGTTTATCTTCATTGAAGCCGACCCGGCGTTAGTAGATGTGAATGTCCATCCGGCGAAAATTGAGGTTCGGTTCAGGCGCGAGGAGGCGGTGTTCCACGCGGTTTACCGGGCGATAGCGGATGCCGTGGGGAGTGTGCCGTCGCCGGCGGCGATGCCCAAAAATGTGGCGAAATTTGTCCCGCCGGTGGATGCCCTCGCGCAGACTCTAAATTTCCCCGAGGTCCCCCGGCGGGCACCCGGACGCAAAATCCCCCCGCAGGACCCCGTCGCAAAGGAGGTTGAATCCGTGGCGGAGCGGATAATCTCACAGAAATTCGCCCCATCCCGGGAAGTTCAGGAACAACCCAAATTCTTCCAGATTTTCAACACATACATTATCACCGCCACCGACAGCGAGGTCCTCATAATGGACCAGCACGCCGCCCACGAGCGAATCCTCTACGAGAAAGTGCTTGATGCCCTCGCCAGCGAGGAGTATTCCGGGCAGAGACTTCTGTTCCCCGTTGAGGTGAGCGTGCCGCCCCATTGGGTCTCGTCTCTGGCGGATTTTCTGGACAGGTTCGCCGCCGCAGGTTTTGAGATTGAAATCGTCGGGCAGAACAGGATAAAACTTCTTTCAGTGCCGCCGTTCGTGCGCAATGTGGACTATGCCCGGCTGATAACCGATATCCTGCGGGACCTTGCCGAGGGCGAGGAGACCCCGGAAATCACAAAAAATTTCGCCGCCTCGGTGGCGTGCCATTCGGCGATAAAGGCGGGACAACCCCTCTCTCAGGATGAGATGGAGAGCCTCTTTGATGCGCTTTTCTCCTGCGATGACCCTCTTCACTGCCCCCACGGTCGCCCCACGGTTATAAAATTCTCAATCGCACAGATTGAGCGAATGTTCGGAAGGACATAGCGCTTTTCAGGTCAGAAATTTTCCCAAAAACTCCGCCAACTGCGGGACGACCTGTTCAGCGGAGAATTTCTCCCTCTGTTGGGACGGGATTGGCGAGAGTTCGCCCCTTTCCCAGAGGCGGAAAATTTTGGCGATTGTTCCTGCGACAAGTTCGGTGAAATCAATCGGGGCGGCAAAGCCCAGTCTGTTGCGTTCCACCAGCGTGTTCAGGGCGCTTCCCGAGGGCGCCAGCGCAAGTATCGGTCTTCCGGCGCCGATATAGTCAAAAACTTTCCCCGGGACGATAAGATGCCCGCCGCGGCGGGGACTTTCGGAGACGAAAACCAGATTCACATCCGCCGCAGACTGCGATTTCACCGCCTCGCCGTGCGGAACCGTCGCCTCAAAGCGAATCCACGGGATTTTTCCATATTTCCTCTCGCTTTGCGGGTTGTCGTGCCCCTGAAGGACAAGTTCGGTCCTCTCCAGAATATCATCGGGCACGGCGGAAAACACCCGCACAAGGTCCTCGGCACGGTTGCTGCGGTAAATTCTTCCCGAGTGGAGTATCCTGAACTTTTCGCCGGGGGAGTATTGGGGCATATCGGCGAAATCCTGTGGGTCAAAGGGCGTGGGAATTGTCCTTGTCGGGATGGAGAACCTGCGCTCAATCTCGGAGATTATTGCGTCAGTGGGCGCCACAACACCGTCGGCATAGGCGACAAGCGGGAAAAGTTTTCTCTGCGCCTTTTTCAACTGGAGCGAGTTCGCTGCCCGCCGCAAAGGTCCCCCGTGGGGGTTGAGTATCCATCCCAAATCCCTTATGTCCACGATTACGGGGATATCCGCAGTTCTTTTGATTTCCGGTATCAGGTGCAGGGCGCTGAACGGCGGAACGGTTATCATCACCAAATCCGGGCGGATTTCGGAAAAAATTTTTGGCAGTTTGGGAATCAGATTGCGCACCCAAAGGGACATAACATCGGTGTTGAGAATCCCCTGCATCAGGACGGCGAATTTTTCCGCCGGGGAGATTTTCCCCGAGAAATATCTTTCCAGCGGCGGCGCCGGAACCCTTATGGTCTGTATATCGGCGACTTTGCGGGCAAGAGTTCTGTCAACTATCCGCCACGGGTATTCGCCCTCGTATGTGAGAACCACCGGCTCCCAGCGGTTCCTTTTGAGATATCTGGCAAATCTTATCGCCCGCTGGCAGGATATTCCCCCCGCCGGCGGGAAAAAATACGACACAAAAAGCAATTTTGGGTCAGTTCTGCTCATCGTTCTGCCTCAGGACCTCAAAGACCGCCGCCGCTACCTTTTCGGGCGGGATATCCCGCATACAGCGGTGATGCCCCAGCGGGCACTTTTTCGGCCCGTGGGGGCTGCAGGGACGGCAGTCCAGTGGAATCTGGACGATTCTGTTGCGCTCGCCCCACGGATAAAATCCCTGCTGTGGCACCGTTGGTCCGAACACCGACACCACCGGCGTTCCCACAGCAGAGGCTATATGCCCGGCGCCGGAGTCGTTTGCCACCACCGCCGAAATTTTGCTCATAAGCGCCGCCGAATCAAGTATTGAGTTGCTCACAAAGATTTCTGCTTGCCCGCCGGCGGTCTCTTTCAAAAGATTCTCCTCGGATTTTGTGCCGATGCACACCACATCAATTCCCGAGCGGGCAAGGATTCTGACTACCTCGCCGAAATAGGGATATCGCTTTGTCTCCCACGCCGAACCGGGCGCCACTGCAACCGCCGGCGGAGAAAGTTTTTCCACAATCGGTGCGATTTTTGCGAAATTTTCCTCTGCGGGGAAAAGTTGCGGTGCAAATACCTGCGGTTCAATCCCTAAAGGGCGTGCAAGTCCCAGAATTCTTACCAGTTCGTGTTCCCGGCGGGGATACGGCACCCTCACCGTGTAGAACATCCTTGCCGGGGCGTCGGCGAAACCCACCCGCACAGGAATTTTTGCCATCACAGACAGCAGTCCGCTGCGGAACCATTTTTGCGGAATCACGG
>JAMOPH010000026.1 GCA_027064665.1 bacterium
GAAAAGACTCTATCTGATGGGCATAGATGTTCAGATTCACCACACTGTGCCCGACAGTGAGGAGTGGGTCTGGGCAGCGCTGAGCGAGGCGACGGAGCGAGCCGACATCGTAATCACCACCGGCGGGCTCGGTCCCACCCCGGACGACGCCACCCGGAAAGGACTTGCCCGATTCCTCGGGAAAAAATTGGTGTTTGACAACAGAATTGCCCAGAAAATTCGGGCGTATTTCCAGCGGCGAAATATCCCGATGCCCGAAAGCAATCTGGTGCAGGCTTATTTGCCCGAGGGCGCTGTTCCCCTTGAGAACGACGAGGGCACAGCCCCGGGGATATTCGCCCGGAAGGACTCAAAGATGATTTTTATGCTTCCCGGTCCGCCAAACGAGATGAGGGCGGTTTTCAGGTCGGTTGAGTTGATACTGAAAAGAGAAATCGCTCTGCCGGAGCGCCACACAAAAATTTATAGGACCATCGGCGTGCCGGAATCTGTGCTGTATGAGTGGATTGCGGCGGAAGAAATCGCCGATGCAAGCATCTCGTATTATCCCTCTCTGCGGGGGGTTGACATATATGTCGTCGCCGAAAGCAAGAAAGCACTGGAGAAAGCCACGGCGGCGCTGGACAAAATCCTTCTCCCCCACTCGTATTCCTTCACCGAGGACGAGCGGATTGAGAAAGTCATCGGCGATATGTTGAGGGAGAAAAAGCAGACGCTTGCGGTGGCGGAATCCTGCACGGGCGGGAAACTCGCCGGATGGATTGTGGATATTCCCGGCAGTTCGGACTATTTTTTAGGCGGAGTGGTGTCTTACTCCAACGAGGCGAAGGAGAAATTTTTGGGCGTCAGGCACGAGGATTTGTTAGAGCACGGCGCCGTGAGTTCGCCGGTGGCACGGCAGATGGCAGAGGGCGCAAAAAAGCACTTCGGAAGCGATTACGGAATAGGAATCACCGGGATAGCGGGACCCACCGGCGGCACGCCGAAAAAACCCGTGGGGCTGGTGTATATCTCCGTCGCCACGCCGGAGCGAACCTTTGTGCGCAGATATGTGTTCAACGGCAATCGGGATGCGGTCAGGACAAGGAGCGCCGCAACTGCGCTGTTTATGCTTTGGGTCGCACTGAAAGCGGGCGACCTCACAAAGCACGGCTTTCAGGACGGCGGGGAATTCGCCGAATAATTCCCGCACTTGACAGAAATCCAGAGGGAAGCGATATTGATATGGGTGGAAAATCCACGAGGAACTAATATATTGGAGCGGAAAGATGCCATATTATTATAGATACTACACATATCGCCCTTCGGTTAGATATAGTAGGATTCATCGTGTTGGGCGACCGACTAATATCGTATCATCGCTTATCATTATAAACATCATCGTTTTCTTCATTGAAATGATGTTTCCGAAGCAGATGGTTTACTATTTCGGGCTTGTGCCTCCACTTATCACTCACAAGGGGTATGTGTGGCAGTTCGTCACATATATGTTCCTGCACGGGAATTTTTGGCATCTGTTTTTCAATATGTTTGCGTTATATGTATTCGGAAGCGAACTACAGATAATCTGGGGCGCAAGAAAGTTTTTGACATATTACTTTTTCACCGGAATAGGCGCAGGATTGACGGCATATCTATTCACAAATGTGCCGACGATTGGGGCATCGGGGGCAATTTATGGGCTTTTGCTTGCCTACGGGGTCATTTTCCCGAACAGACTGCTGTTTTTGTATTTTCTAATTCCCATAAGGGCGAAGTATTTAGTTATAATTTTCGGGATTGTGGAGTTGATGTCCTCCATCGGCGGGTATTCCGACGGGATAGCGCACATTGCGCATTTAGGCGGGATGGTTTTCGGGGCGATTTATCTATTTCTGTTCCCGCGGATGAAGAACATCCTCTCCCCGCCGCGGCGGAAAAAATACGATTTTGATTTCCTTCCGCCGGACGAAAACGATCACATTGACCGACTCCTTGACAAAATCCTTCGGGATGGGATAGAAAGCCTCACCCCGCAGGAACGCAGGAAACTCATTGAGGCGGGCAAATTTTTCGCGCAAATCCATCACATTGACGAGGGACACAAAAGGCAGTAAAATATGAGACCCAACCTGAGCGTGGAAATATCGGGGGTAAGACTGAAAAACCCGATTTTGCTGGCATCGGGGACTGCGGGGTTCGGATGCGAAATCGCGGATTTAGTCAATCTCTCCGCCATCGGCGGCGTGGTGACCAAGACAATAACGCCGCTTCCCCGGGAGGGCAATCCCCCGCCGAGAATCTGGGAGACCCCGTGCGGTATGCTCAACTCCATCGGACTGCAGAATCCCGGGCTTGAGGCGTTCCTCTCGGATATCGCCCCCGAACTTGAGAAATTGGACACAGAGATAATCGTAAGTGTCGGCGGAAGTTCCATTGATGATTTCGTAAAAATTATTAACTCATTGAACGAACTCCCCTTCATTCATATTGTTGAATTGAACTTATCCTGTCCAAATGTCGCCGAGGGCGGAATTCACTTCGGCAGAGAGGCAAAAACCGTCGCTGAACTGGTGGAGAAAGTGCGCGGCATCGCCCGGATGGCGGTATGGGTCAAACTCTCGCCGCAGACGAGCGACATAGTTGAGATTGCCCGTGCAGCAGAGGGCGCCGGCGCCGACGCAATTTCCGTCATAAACACATTTCCGGCTATGGCGATAGACATCCACAGCCGAAGACCGCGTTTGGGCGGGATAACCGGCGGGCTTTCCGGCGCGGCGGTGCATCCTGTGGCGGTGGCGACGGTGTATGCCCTTGCGCAGAAAATCGGCATCCCCATCATCGGCATAGGCGGAATAACCCGCCCCGAGGACGCCGTTGAGATGCTCATCGCCGGCGCATCGGCAGTGCAGATTGGTTCGGGGTATTTCTCCAACACCAGACTCCCCGAGGAATGTGTTGACTTTCTGACAGATTATCTCGTCCAGCACGGCTTCAACTCCGTTGAGGACATCATCAACTCCGCAGAGATTTAGCCCAACAAAATCTGTTGCGCCGCGGGGAAAAATTGGATAATATCATCCCTATGCACGAGAGAACACTTTTGAAAATACTGGGGAACCTTGAAGAAAAAATTGCGGGGATTGAGGAGCAGATGGCATCGCAGGAAGCGCTTGCCTCGCCCGAGCGGATGAAGGAACTCAGCCGGGAGCACAAAAGACTTTCGGAGATGCTCAAACTGCGAGACGAACTGGCAGACCTTATGCGCCAGATAGAAGAAGACGAGGAACTGCTCCACAGCGACGATGGGGAGATTGCAGAACTTGCCGCCGAGGAGATTCCGCAGTTGCGTGCCCGGGCAGAGAAAGTTGAAAGGCGTCTTCTATCTCTTTTAGTGCCCCCGGACGAGAACGAGGGCAGACCGGTGATAGTGGAAATCCGTGCCGGGACAGGCGGCGAGGAAGCCGCACTTTTCGCCGCAGACCTGTTCAGAATGTATTCCCGCTATGCCGAGCGCAAAAACTGGAAAGTTGAGGTAATAGACTCCAACCCCACAGAACTGGGCGGGTTCAAGGAAATCATTTTCACCATCACCGGCGAGGACGCCTATCGCCTGATGAAGCACGAGTCGGGAGTTCATCGGGTGCAAAGGATTCCGGTGACGGAATCCGGGGGAAGAATTCATACATCGGCGGCGTCTGTGGCGGTGCTTCCCGAGGTGCCGGAGCAGGAGGTTGAGATAAACCCCGAGGACTTAAAGATTGACACCTTCAGGTCGTCGGGCGCCGGCGGACAACATGTGAACAAGACCGAGTCGGCGGTCAGAATCACGCACATCCCCACGGGGATAGTGGTCACCTGTCAGGCAGAACGCTCTCAGCACAAAAACCGCGCCCTCGCCCTCAGAATTCTAAAATCCAAATTAGCAGAACTGATGCGGTCGCAGTCGGAAAAAGAGATTGCGGACAGGCGCAGAAATCAGGTGGGCACCGGCGACAGGTCGGAAAAAATCAGAACCTACAATTTCCCGCAGAACCGCATCACAGACCACAGGATTGGCTACACCGCCTACAATCTTCAGGAGGTTCTTGACGGCGACCTTGACGATTTGTTTGACGCAATTCAATCGTATATAGCCCGGCAACTCATTGAAACTATTGAAGTTTAACACATAACAGGATAAAACAATGGAAGTAAACATAATAACTCATTCGCTTGTAGGGGATTATCTGAGCAAATTAAGAGATAAAGATACGCCCACTCCCCTTTTCAGGCAGATTCTGGACAACCTTGCGACGATACTGTTTGTGGAGAGCAGTCGCGACCTGCCCACCCGGACAGTTGAGATTGAGACGCCGCTTGAGAGGACAATCGGGGCAGAAATTGAGCGGCAGATAGTTCTTGTGCCGATACTTCGTGCGGGCTTGGGGATGCTGGATTCCATCCTCAAACTTGCGCCGGAATCGGTGGTGATGCACCTGGGCGTGCGGCGAAACGAG
>JAMOPH010000027.1 GCA_027064665.1 bacterium
CAGGACCCTATAGAGATAGCGAATAATCCAAAACCGATAAGGTAAGATTCGTATCTAAAAAAAACTCCCAACTCTTGCGAAGAGTAAATGTGTTATAGATATGCTAATAAATATAATCAGTAGAATTATGTAATTAGTTCTTTGTTTCCTTAAATGTGTAACCAAGATAAATAAGGCTAAACTGATAAGCACACATATATGCTGACTTTTTTGAATAGTTTTTATAACTGCCATTCCAAATTTCCTAAATGAATGTAGTAAAAGAAATGTTTTTTCCTTTCAGTATAACTGAGTTTGGGAGAAAATATCCCCCGTTTGACAGGGAAAACAGCCCATATATTACTATAGGCGTTGCTCCTCCTAAAATAATAATAGCGGAGTATATAAACTTTTTTCGTATAAGAAATAAAGCCGCAACTATCAATACCAGCGCTGCTCCTTCATATCTTGAACCTGTTACAAATGCCGAGGTCAAGAATAGTAGTAGGTGATTTTTATAATTGTTTCCATCTGAAATGAGAATTTGGGTAGATATAAAGGAAAACAGGATGACAGATAACAATTGCATTAAGTGCTCCTGCCCTGAAAATATAATTGAGATAAAAGGAGTGAAAAATATTATCGCAAGCAAAGTAAAAAGTATAAAAATTTGATTAGTTGTATATTTTTTTAGGAGTCGGTACAGATATATGATTATAGTTACAGATAAAAGGGTATTTAAAATAAAAGGAGTAAAGTCATTTATCCCAAATATGATATATGCTAATGCTATTAAAAATGTCCATAGTGGTGAGGAAGTCGCCGATGTGAATCCATATTTGTGTACCCCCCACACGCCATATTTCGCGAAATTCTTTGCAATCGCCATATGTATATATACATCATCAAGCGCATAAATAAAATGCCCATCATCTTTGTGAAACGCTCTTAATAACTCTATAACAAGTACTAGGAAAAAGATCACTAACGCTATAATTAACGGATAGTGCTTTTTTATGCCTTTCATCTTACGCTCTGCTTATATACTCAAGTGTCCGGGTGTCCACCTTGATTTTCTCCCCCTCGGATATGAAAAGCGGCACCTTGACCACCAAACCGGTCTCAAGGGTCGCCTTTTTGGTGACATTAGTAACGGTATCTCCTCTGACCGCAGGCTCCGTCTCCACCACAGTCAGTACCATAAATGTCGGCAGTTCCACGCTCAGCGGCTGACCGTTCCACAGCAGTATCCTGTAGGTCTCCCCCTCCTTGAGAAACCATTTCGCATCCCCGATTGACGCCTTGGGAAATCTATACTGCTCGTAGGTGTTGGTGTCCATAAACACATACCAATCATCCTCCTCATACAGATACTGCATATCTGCGTCCTCAAGGTCTGGTTCCTCAAACTGCTCTGAGGAACTGAAGGTCTCCTCAAGGACATTGCCAGTGCGAAGGTTTTTGAGTTTCGCCCAGACCTTTCCGCGCCCACGCCCGCGAAGGGAATGCTGGAAATCCACCACCTCGTAGGGGTCGCCCTTATACAGAATTTTCGTCCCCTTGCGGAAATCTACAGCCTCAATCATAGGTGCCTCCCTGTCAGTTTTTTTCCATAGTAAAATCTGCTGCGGCGTAAGTCAAGAGAGTATTTCCCGGCGGGGTTATCTTCTGCGGGACAGCAAAAACAGCCTCAAAAAGTTCATAAGCGCCATAAGTGCCGCCGCCACATAGGTGAGCGCCGCCGCCGTCAGGACTTCTTTTGCCCCGGCGAGTTCCTCCGGGGTGAGGATATTCATCCCGCCTAAAACTTTCAGCGCCCGCCGTGAGGCGTCAAACTCCACCGGAAGCGTTATTATGTAGAACGCCACCACTCCGGCGAAAAGATAAAGCCCCAACTGAACCAGCGAATGAATTGAAAATATCAGCCCGATGAGAAACAGTGGTATCGCCAGATTACTTCCCAGCGAGACCACCGGCACGATGGCGTTCCGCACAGTCAGGGGGAGATATCCCCGGTGGTGCTGGATAGCGTGTCCGCACTCGTGGGCGGCAATTCCAACCGCCGCAACCGACGGCGAATCGTAAACCCCTTCCGACAACCTCAAAACACGGGCTTTTGGGTCATAGTGGTCTGTGAGGGCGCCCGGTATCCGCTCAATACGGACATCTATCCCCATCGCAGAAAGAATCATCCTTGCGGCGTCCGCCCCAGTGATTCTGCGGGCGGTGGTCTCCCTTGACCACGCATTATATGCCCGCTTCACCTGCGCCTGCGCCCACATCGCAAACAAAAGCGCAGGTATCAGAAGTATCAATGTTGGATCCCAGAAATAGAACATCTTTTACCTCCCCCTGTGTTAATATCGGCAGGGATGAGGTCAGTCAAGGGAAAATTTTGCCGTTCCGGTTACTCCCTCCGGTTATTTCGCCGGTGCCCGGTTTTTTATTATAAAAAGCCTCTCATCCGGTTCGCCTTTGGCAAGCCACCTTCTCATAAGGGGAGAAGGTAGACTTCTTTTTCCTCCCCTTCCGGGAGAGGGAACATAAAAAGATGCCCTGACGAAGTTAGGGAAGTTAGAGCGGATGAGGGATTTTCAGGAAATGTGCCGAGCGAAGCGAAAGCGGCTGCGGGAAAAATTAAAAGCCCAAACCCGACGGGGGCAAATTTGGAACGCTAATTCAGATCACATCCTAAATTTCTCCCCCAGATATATCTCCCTTGCGCGGGGGTCGTTGAGTAGATATTCCGACGGTCCCTCTATTAGAATTCGCCCCTGAAAAATTATATATGCCCTGTCCACGATGGACAGCACCTCGCGGACATTGTGGTCGGTTATCAGCACGCCGATGCCCTTGTCCCGCAGACCGACGATGAGTTTCTGCAGTTCCCCCACCACTATGGGGTCAATTCCGGCGAAGGGCTCATCCAGAAGCAAAAATTTGGGGTCGGTGCACAGCGCCCGCGCGACCTCAACCCGGCGACGCTCCCCTCCCGAAAGCGTCACAGTTTTTTGCGAACGGACCCGCGCTATATCAAGTTCTTCTAAAAGGCGCTCAAGTTTTTCCCGGCGCTGGTCTGCGGTCAGCGGCATAAATTCAAGGATTGTCATCAGGTTCTGCTCAACGGTCATTCCGCGGAAAACCGACGGCTCCTGCGGAAGATAGGATATCCCCATCCGCGCGCGGCGATACATAGGCATCCGGGTCACATCCACATCGCCGATGAAGACCTTTCCCTCATCCGGGCGGATAAGCCCCATAATCATATAGAACGATGTGGTTTTTCCGGCGCCGTTGGGTCCCAGAAGTCCGACCACCTCGCCGGTCCGGACGGTTATGTCCACGCCGTTGACGGCGATTTTTTTGCCGTATCGCTTGACAAGCCCGACGGCGCGAAGTTCTGTGGTGTGGGATGTCTGTGCACTCATACTGCTAAAATTAACAATTATTGGCGGGAATGCAAAGTAAATTGGAGAGTTTCTATTACATACTCATACTCAAAGATGGGAAGTCAGATTTTCTTTCACCTTCTCAAAATCTATTGTAGGCTCGTCCCGGCGCTCGGCTATAACCGCAAGGTCGTGAAGGTCCTCCAACAGTTCCTCATATTCCTCAATCGGAATTATCACCGCCTTTCTCCTGCCTTCCTCGTCAATCACATATTGTTCGTGGATTTTCTTCATATCCCCTCCAGTTTCAGCGCTTTGAATTTTTCCAAAAGTTCGCGCGCTCACAACTTCTTCATTCTTCCGCGGACATTGAGGACACGGATGTGCTTGAAATTCGGGTCGGAGACAAAGCCCGTGCCCTCTATAACATCCTGCCCGCGCACTATTTTGACCTGCGAGTTGCTCTCTATCTGCTGATATTTCGGGTTCCAGCGCAGGGAGTCGGCGAAAAGTTGTGTGCTGTCGGGCGCGACAAGATGAACCCGCCCGAAAACCGAGACCATCCGCCTTCCCCGCCGGTCCTCGCGGACATAGCCTGAATCGGCGGTCATCCCGCCATCGGGAATCGTGTCATCGTCGGCGAAAAAATCCGTCTTCAGGTTCCAGCCCCAGGTGAGACTGTCGTAGTCAACCACGCGGTCGGCATACAAAATCGCCTGCAGTCTGCCCGCCTCGGTAAACTTTATCCTGACCTTTTGGGCAACCGCAAGACTTTTGGGCTTTTGGGACTCATTTTGGGTTCCGCTCTCCTCCGAACAGCCCCAGAACAAACCCCACGCCGTCAGGGCTGTCAACGCATATAAAATCGTTCTGCGCATAGTAGATTATAGGGGTATCTATTTGGGTCTTTTTCTCCTTTTTCTGCGCCGCCGGGAAAAGAACATTGTTTAGAATCAGCCGATAACCGGGCGAATTTTTGTGAAGCGAAAGGTCTGTGGGCGGGTCGCCGATATAGTGGGCGTAGTCCTCCGGGTCGTGTCCGCCCAAAAATGCGAACATACCCTTGCCGAAATTGCCATAGATATACTTTGCCACATC
>JAMOPH010000028.1 GCA_027064665.1 bacterium
AAACGACTGCGGCGCAATCTCCACCCCGGCGGAATCAAGGCGCAGATGAGCCTCATAGAGTTTGTCGGCGTCAAAGGTGTTCACATCAAAGGAGCCAAATCCGGCCACTCCCTGCGCGATGTGAATCCTCATATTGACATCAAACTTGGCG
Organism: bacterium; assembly: GCA_027064665.1. Classification (GTDB taxonomy): domain Bacteria; phylum UBP14; class UBA6098; order B30-G16; family B30-G16; genus JAMOPH01. The sequence goes on from JAMOPH010000028.1 coordinate 152, forward strand.
AGGGGGCGGTAGAGTTTCCATCGCCCGTCACCGTAGTATCCTCCGGGAAGGTCTCTGTCGCGGAATGTGAGCATAAACGCCCTTGCGGCGCCGGAGAACAAAATCCGCGATGATGCAACAGAATTTGCCAACTGCTGCGCTCCGGCGGGGTATTGCGCCGTGCCATCGGGCTTTATTATTATCACGGAATTTCCGAACTCGCCACGGGTGACCGGGTTGAGCGGGTCGGCGGTCCAGACGCCGTCAACCACGAACTTATATTCGTGCTCCCCCGGGGGGATATCCACCCGGGCAATCCAGGTGCCGTCGGGCTGGCGAATCATCGGAATTGCTTTGGGGTCCCAGTCTGCGAAATCGCCGGTCAGATAGACCTCGCGGGCATCGGGATTGTAGTATTTGAACTCCGCCCTGCCCTCTTTCGTGCCGGACTGCGCCTTTTGAGCGGTGCCTCTCACCTCCGCCACGGAATTGAAACCGCCGTAGCCGTCGTCAACTTTGTTGGGGTTGTCCGGGTCCTCGGTCCAGACACCGTCAACGATGAACTTGTATTGATATGTCCCCGGCGAAAGTTTTACTATCGCCACAAACACGCCGGCGGAGTCCTGCTTCATTGGGATTCCATTCGGGTCCCAGTTGACAAAACTTCCCGAAAGCACCACCTGTCTGGCGGACGGGTTCCTGTAGACGAACACCACCCCGCTGTCGGTGACGGTATAACTTGCCCCAACGAACATCGGCAGGGCAAGGGTTATTAGAACTATTTTCCTCAAATATCTCATAAAAATCCTCCGATTTTGTCAGAAATAGATTTTTATAATAGCCTTAATCTGTTTGGTGATTCCCGCCGAGGACCCCACATTGACGAAATCGTCGTCGTTGGTCAGGTCGTTGTCGGAATCGCCGGGGTTGCCGAACTCAAGGAAAAATTCAGTGTTGGAGAATGCGTGATACTGCAACTGGGCAAAAACCGTCTGGCGGGACTCAGAAATCTCGTTGACATTCATCGCACGCATATACAACTTCAAATTTTGTGATAGATTTGCATTCAATTCCACCCCAAAAGCCTGAATCTCATACGGCGTGCCGATATCTTTCCATCTAAACTGAAGTTTTACTTTAGCAAAATAGTCCTCAAATGAAATCTCATTGAATAAAGTGGGATATATCTTATACGCATCGTAGTTCACATCCCATCCACGGTAGTATTTATAATAGACTTTATACTTCACATCGTGGATAAATTCTACATACAACTCGTTATACCATTCCTGATACCTGTGCAGAGGGTTCGCGGGTCCGGGGAGAAATGTTCTGTTCTGCGGCGCCCAGTATTCATCGTAGTATGTGGTCAGATTGACGGCACGGGTGGGGAAAAAGTATGAGGCGTTTATGTTGAAACCGGTCTCGTTGAATCTCTGACCGTAATCGTAGTCGCTGGAAAGATACGACCTGAAATTCGGACCGATATCACGGTAGGAGAGTTTGAGGGAAAGGTCGCCCAGTCTGACCTCCCGGATTTCCGCCTTGAATGCGGTGTTCCCGGCAGAATCGTAGGGTTCGGGGATACGGCTTCGGGCGAACTCTGCGGCACAGCCTATGGTGCCGAATTTGCGCAGAAACGGGACAATCCTCCCCAGCGCCGCATAGCCATCAACCGAGACGACGGTGTTGAAATTCTGCGATGAGCCCTCCCAGTCCTTGCGGGCAAGGGTAGATGAAACCCTGACTCTATCGCCGAAAAGGGGCAGGTTTACCCGAAGTATGTTGGCGTCCTCGCCGCCGGATTGGGAGTAATCGGAATGAATTGCCACGCCGTAGAATTTCCACAGATTCCAGAAATCAACCCGCATACCCTGGGCGTTGCCGCCGTCGTTGACGACCCACTGGGAGACTAACTCCATAAGCCCCTGGGGGAACCAGAATCTGTTCTCCCGTGAGAACAGGACGACCTCTGCGCCCTTTTCCCAGCGGTATTTTGCGTGCGCCTCAATCATATCGTAGAGGCGGTAGCGCTCGGCGGCGTTGTTGTTGAAAAACCTGTCGGACTGGGCGTAAATTTTCAAAAATCCCTCCAAATTGGGCATCGGACTGCCGTGGAAACGCAGTTCAAGGTAGTTGTGCGGCTCCTCAACTGTCCAGCGCAGGCGCCCGTTGAGGGTGAGGTTATTCTCATAAAAGCCGTCAATACTCATCCCGGCAAAGGCAACCCCCACCAGCACAAACACCGCCAGATATTTCAACCATCCCGGCAAATTCCCTCCTTGCGCCTAAAACATAAGTTTCAGCGAGAACTGATATCTATTTCCCAGGGTGCGATGGGAATAGAATCCAAGGTCAAACGCCCATTTTTGCGAGAAAATTCCGGCGCCCATAGACAGCCTTCCGTCGGAAAAGCCGCTTCGGAGCGCAATGGCGTTAAAAAATCTGACCTCGGTGCCAAAATTTATGTCAAAATCGGAAAATCTGTGGGTGCGGACATCGGCGGAAAATGTGAGAAATTTCTGCGGAGACCAGGCGGCGCCGAATGTGAACCTGCGGGCAATGTAATCGCCCTCGTAGGAATCCGAGAACAGCGAAATCTCCGGCTCAATCAGGTTCTCGCCGACAGATGAGAGAGTCAGTTTGGGCGAGATTTTCCAGAGGAGTCCGATATCGCCGGTGAGTGCGGCATCGTGGGGGGAGAACGCCGTGTCGCCGTATTGCTCGTATCCCGGCGCCGAGACCACGAAAAACTTTATCCCTGCCCCTAAATACAGGTTCGGGTTGACCTTCGTCGCCGAGCGCCAGACTATGAGGTTCTCGCTGTAAATCTCCGAAAGCGCCAATCTGTTCCAGCCGAAACCCATAGCGCCCAGAAAGGTGTTGAAAGCCACGGCGGCAGAATAGGACGACAGCCCTTCAACCGAATACATAAGCGAATAGTTTGCCGCAAGTTCAAATTTTTTTTCGGTGTGAATTCCGGCGGGGTTAAAGAACACTGCCTCAGCGCCCGAACCGACGGCGGAAAAAGCCTCACCCAGAGACACCGCCCGTGTGCCCGGGGTGGTATAGATATCTATCCCCGCCGCCCAGAGAATTCCGGCGCACATTATCACGACTATTTTCGCCCAAAGTGTTCGCAAAGTATCACCTCAAAAACTCTGCTCCCTGCCTGCCTCCGATGAACAAACAAAAGCCTAATTTGGGTTCTGTCAAGGGGATAAACTGTGGCAGCGTATCAGTAAGTTTCGCATCAAGGGTAAGTTAAAAGCACGGGCAATCGCATATTCAGGATTTTCCAAGATCAAAAAATGCTTGCTAAAAATCACGCCAAACCATATTGGTTAAATTTATGGGTTCGCAAAGGTGGAAAAATATTCTGCTGATAGGGACGATACTTCTTTCTCTTTTGCTCGCCTACTCTCGGTGGTTCACCTACGATGATGCATATATTAGTTTTAGGTATGCCTACAATTTAATTCACGGTAAGGGGTTAGTATACAATCCGGGGGAGCGCGTAGAGGGGTATACCAACTTTCTATGGGTAATGTTAGTGGCAGTGGGAATGGAAATGGGAGTATCTCCCGAGGTGTTTACATTGGTGTTGGGTCTTATATCTGCCGCTTTCACGCTTTTACTCACCTTCAAAATAACTAAGTACATAACAAATTCCTGGTGGATATCCTGGGCTATGACTTTAATTATCGGACTAAATCACACATTTCTATTTGCAGCAGTAATAGGGTTAGAAACACTAATGCAGACTTTCTGGTTAACGCTTTCGGTATACTATCTTGTGAAGATGATGAATACCGGTTTGACAAGGCGACACATATTCATAGTATCTATTTCTCACGCAATAGCCATATTGCTTCATCCGGATTCAGTAGTATTCACACCTATAGCATTAGGTGCAATTATATACCTTCTCAAATCAGAAAATATATCTTACAAGGATCCCAGATTTTTAAAAACAATTTTGATATACATAATCCCAATAGCACTACTCACTACACCCTGGGTGGTTTGGAAAGTGTGGTATTATGGAACATTACTGCCCAATACATACTATGCTAAATCCAAAGGGATTACAGGTTTGGTTGGAATCTACTATATAATTATGTTTCTTCTATCTTACTTTCTACTCCCTGAAATATTCATCATTGTTTTCTTATTTATCAAAAACATCAAAAAGAAGGTTTTGGACAACCGAGTATTTCTGATTTTTTCCACCATATTCTTATGGTTTCTATACATAATCAAAGTAGATGGTGATTTTATAGATTTT
>JAMOPH010000029.1 GCA_027064665.1 bacterium
TCTTTGATTTCCGGAGCGCTGGTGTTCGTTTTTGCCCTGATTATTGCATACTGTACTATGCGGTTCCATCATAAATTCTACGAAAAAGTGTGATGAAATTTGTCGCCGGTCAATATATTCAGAGGAATTCCTTTGTTCATTCGCTTCATCCTATAACTAAACTGCTCGCCCTTTTGATATTCACTATCTTTGTGGTGGTCAAAGGTGTGTGGATGACCCATATCGCCGGCGTTCTACTTCTGATATCCGGCACTTTCGCCGCCCGCATAGAAATCAAAAAAGTGGGGCAGATAATAAAGTTGTTCTGGGTCTTTCTGCTTCTGACATTTTTGATTCATCTTCTTTTCACGCCAGGTGCTGGCGGGGTGGATTGGTTTATATTCCACATCAGTCCTGCCGGGGTGAACAACGGACTTTTGTATTCGTTGAGAGTGTTTCTGCTGGTGTGGGCGGCAAGTCTTTTCGGATGGACAACCTCGCCGGTGGCGCTTGGCGACAGCGTGGAGACACTTTTTGCCTTCGTGCGGGTTTTTGGCGTCTCGCCCCGGGATATATCCACTGTGTTTGTGCTGTCTATGAGATTTATTCCCACGCTGTTTGACGATGCCCGCCAGATTTTGTGGGCACAGCGGGCAAGAGGCGTGCGTTTTTCGGGCTCCATCAAAGAGAAGGTGAAAAACATTATCCCTCTTGTGATTCCGCTTTTTGTGGTGGCGTTCCGCCGGGCGGATAAATTAGCACTTGCACTTTTGATTCGGGGATACGATTCCGCCCTGCCGAGAACTAAAATAATTCAGATAAAATTTTCCTGCCGGGATTTTGTGTTTCTGGCGTTCCTGCTGATTTTCCTTGCGGTAATTCAGGCAATTGCGGTTAGAATGGGGTGAAATGTTATTCCTTCTCAAAATCGTCTGCGCCTTTTTTGGCACTTGCAACGAAGAGCCATATTACATAGATAACAGGGTAGATGAGCAGTCCGAATAATGTGTAATTATGTTTTATATATTTCGTTAGCGAATATGGGGCGAATCCGATGATAGATTTTAAGTTAAAAATTAATACACTCCCGGGGAAGAGGGAAAGTTCAGAGAGTAAAAATGTTATAGTTAAGGTTTTATAACTGTATGATTTAAACTTCTTTTGAGTTGAGTAATAAATCCAAGCGAAAAATAAATATACTATTAGAGGCACTATGCTTAAAATCCAAAAATCAAAATTGTTGACGATAACTAAATTTATAGGTGGCCAATGTCTGTATCTCTGGTGAAATCCTATAGTATTTTGAATAGCATAACATATCAAAACAATTACTATGGACAAAAAATCTCCCCACCTAATATTGGCGAAATGGAGAAAGCGGGTGACATTTTGTAGGCGTTTTTTTATCAGACCCATCTTTACGGTCAATTTCAATTTCTTGGTTGTTTAACCACCCTGTGAGTTATTGTTTCTAAAATTCTCGTCGTACTCTTTTGCAGCCTTGCAAGAAGCCACTATTGTACTTACAGTAGCCGATCCGGCGCTTACACCGACTCCTATTGGTCCACTGCCCAAACCTCCGATCGCTATGACCAATCTTTCCACGGTAGCCGCGCCAATATCCGCAGTGATAATCGTGGTAGTTCTGCCTATATCACTCCGAGAGGAGTCCGAACTGTCCGGCGGATGGAGTGTATCGCCTGAACTTCCCCCAGTTCTATTGGTTTTAATAGTTGGGTCCCTTCTTTCTTCCCACCACTCCGGCGAATATATCGTTGAAGCCCCATCCTGAAGTATTTGAATATCAAAATCTATCGTAGATATAATAGTCTGTTTGTCCTTTTCTGTAAGATTCGGGTCCTTCAAAAAATTGCCGTGCACTTTCAAACTCTCCAAAAGCGCAATGGCTTCCTCACCGTCTTTGGCTTGTTGCAGCGTCGCCATTATTTCTTCTATTGCCGGCTTGAACCTATCCGGGACTTGAGGTTCTGGCAGGTTTTCAACTTCTTCTTTGTGTGCCAATGCTATTTGCGCCCTTTCCTTGATTGAATCCGGCACAGATTTTATCTGCACCAGCGCCTCAAGTATTTCCCAAAATGTAGGATTCGATTTGCCTGCTAACCTGGCATCTATAGAATCCCCATATTCCACCGCTGCTTTTACTAAGAGCGCGTGGTCGTGCACGGTCAAAATGCCTTCTGTTCCCTTAGACACTTTCAGCACAAGGGGGTCAAGGGTGTCTGTGTTCGCCGCAGTCCCCTGCCCGCTGCTGCACGATATAATCCCCACAATCAATGCCGCCATCCAGAGGACCATCACTACCTCCTTTACTCGTTTTATCGCCCACCTCCTTGGTTTGGGTTTAGGTTCTTCCGAGGTGGGCTGTAATATACGGTGGTGGTGTCAAGAAAAATTTCTAAAAATCTGCCTATTGTCTCGCTATACCTCAAACCACTTTCAAGGACTTACAGCCACGAGGAAAACAGAACTTATCCTTTTCAGTTTATTCCTTCTCAAAATCGTCTGCGCCTTTCCGTGCAGTGTAGAGGAATATCTTTATAAAAAGAAGTATTCCATACAGTTTAAGTCCTATGAGTTTATAGGTTTTTGCTATGAATTCAGACAAAGTTGCTGGAGTTCCCGACAGGGTAAAACTTTGGATGGCGAGTGTTTTATCCAGCCAATACATCAGTGCACTCGCCGGTGCGAGCAGAATTTCCGCAATTATAAAAGCCAGAATTATCTTTGCCAGCGTCGGCTTTTTTAGAATAATGGCAGCGATGGCTACCGGCACTATCGGTAAAATAGCGTCAAGCATAAGCCCTATCGTCTGCAAAAAGGAGGGAAAGTGGTGGTTGTCCTGATAAAAGAAAAATATAGGCATCACCAGAAAATATATGAGCCCAACCGCCAAAATCACATAGGCTCCGCTTTTCCACGCCTTTTCCTCGTCGGAACGCATCGCCACCCCCTTTGAGTTCCGGCAGAATAATTAACACCCGCAGAAGTGCCGTGTCAATTCAAAATTTGCATAGCAGAGTTGGATGGAAGTTCCCCTTTCCCAAAATATAAAAAACCCGGGGAGATTTGATTCCCCGGGTCTCTCGGAGTTGAAATTTAGTAATCGCTATTTCGCCGGAGCAGGTGCAGTGGATGCTTTGGCGGTTTCTATCTTGGCGGTATCGGAATTCGGATAGCGGCGGTAGAGTTTTTCCCATATCGGGTCAAGCAGGCGGGCGCATTCTTCGTCATATTTCAGCATCAGTCTGTAATATTCCGGGTCTTTGAGCACATATTCGGCATTTTCATCCAGAGGTTTGACATTGTATTCGAGGAGGATTTTGTGAGATTCTTCAAAGTGGTCCCTTATGAAGCAGGGGCGGATTTCGTTCCCGCGCTCGTTAACCGGTCTTCTGTAGTTATAGGATTTTTGCCACTTCCTCACCGCCATCAGGAATGGTGTCCGCAGCGCGTCAGAGATGGTTTTGTTATTATATATAAAGTCCTTGATGTTGTGGGTATAGAAGGGCACGAATGCGCAGGGAGTTATATTTCCATTCCAATCAATGTAGAAATATCCTCCGCTTCTGCCTCCGGCAATACATCCCGATGAGAACACGCCGCTGTTCCAGAAATCGGCTACGAACAGGTGCTTTTCCCGGACGAGTTTCATCTCCCGCTCCCACATTTTCTTCCTCACCGGTGGGGGCACCTGCTTCAACACCGACGGACCCCTGCCTATCGGCATATACTGGAATATCCACTGGAATATAGCACCCTTTTTCTTGAAGAAGAAATCTATAAATTCGTCGGAGATCAGAAGTTCTGCGTTGTGGGGCATCGCTGTGGTGGAAATCCCGAAAGGCACACCCGCCTCCCTGAGATTATCCATTGACTGCATAATTTTGGCGTAGGTGCCCTTCCCACGGCGCTCATCGGTTTCCTTCTCAAAGCCCTCTATTGATATAGCCGGGAATATGTTTCCCGCCTCAGCAATTCGTTTTGACAGTTCCTTAGTGAACAGCGTGCCGTTTGTATATACCATAAATACCTGTTCGGGGTGTTTTGCCGCTATATCCACGAGGTCGTGTCCATCGCTGCGCCAGATAAACGGCTCTCCGCCGGTAATCACCGTGAACCAACTGTTCCACTCCTTATACTTGTGGGTTAGAATCCAGTCAAATTCGTAGAAGGTCAGGGAGTTGTTAATAAACGGCGAACTGGCGGCATAACACCCCTTGCACTGCAGGTTGCATTTTCCGGTCGGGGCAATCACCAGAAAAGCTGGGGGATTTTCGCCGTATTTTTGGGCGTATTCGCTTATAGACGGGGAGAGATTGACCGGTCCCACCCCAAGAAAACAATCCACAAAATACTTGAGGGTTTTCCTCACCTGTGGGGAGCCCTGCCTGTATGCTTTTAGCACCAGCCGCA
>JAMOPH010000030.1 GCA_027064665.1 bacterium
CTGGGCAAACTTCACAGGGAGGTCGTCCATAACGCTACCCCGCAGATTTTGGGGATGATTCGCAAGGTCAGGCATCTGGTTGAGTATGAGATAATTGAGGAGGAATAATATGCTGAGGATAGGTGATTTGCGCCCACCGAAAGGTGCGGTCAAAAACAGGAAACGGGTCGGGCGAGGCTCAAGTTCCGGCAAGGGTGGAACCTCGGGAAGAGGGCACAAAGGGGCCCTTGCCCGCAGTGGCACCCGCAGATACCCCTGGTTTGAGGGCGGGCAGATGCCTCTTTCAAGGCGTCTTCCCAAAAAGGGATTTTCCAACTATCCCTTCAAAAAGGTGTATCAGGTGGTCAACATAAGGGATATCGCCAAACTCAAGGATATTGAGGAGATAACTCCTGAGGTCCTTCGGGAAAGGCGGATTGTTCGTCGCCCCGGACCGATAAAACTTCTGGGCGACGGCGAAATCCGTGAACCCGTGGTGGTCAAACTCCACAAGGCTTCAAAGTCGGCAATTGAAAAAATTGAGGCAGCAGGTGGAAAATTTGAGGAGATAGTATGAGAAGGATAATAGAAAGCATTTCTAATATCTGGAAGATACCGGACCTCCGCAGAAGAATACTCTACACGCTTTTGTTTATTACGGCGTATCGTTTCGGAGGTCATATTCCGTTGCCGGGGATTAACCTCACCGCGCTCAGGGAGTATTTTGCCGGTGGTATGGCGGGACCACTTCAGATGTATGACCTGTTTGTGGGAGGCGCCCTGCGCCGTGCTACAATTTTTGCCACCGGGATTATGCCATACATCACTGCGTCAATTATTCTGCAGTTGCTGGGTGCGGTGATTCCCTACTTTCAGGAACTTCAGAAAATGGGTGAGGAGGGCAGACGGAAGATTAACCAATACACCCGCTATGGTGCCCTCATTATTGCGGCGCTTCAGGGTTGGGGGATGGTTATGTATCTGCGCGGTCTTGAAGGTCCTGCCGGTAAAGTTGTCGCCATAAGTGACCTCTCGTTCATCCTTCTTGGTGTGCTCAGTCTGACCACCGGCGCCGCAATTATTATGTGGCTCGGCGAACTGATTACCGAAAAGGGTATCGGCAACGGAATGTCAATTTTGATTTTGGTCGGTATTATCGCTCGTCTTCCCAACGCTGCCTATCAGGAGTTTGTGCTCCTCAAAGAGGGCGGAAGAAGTATAGTTGAGTTGATTTTCATCATCATTGGGATTATTGTGTTCACTATGGCGGCAATTCTGCTGACTCAGGGTTCCCGTTATCTGCCGGTGCAGTATGCCCGCCGTGTGGTGGGAAGGAAAATATACGGAGGGCAGACGACTCATCTTCCCATAAAAATAAATGCCGCCGGTGTTATCCCCATTATATTTGCGCAGTCAGTGATGTTTCTGCCACAGACTATTGCCAGAATTCTGCCGGCAGGAAGCGGATTTGCTAATTTCCTTGACAGCCTGTTTGGATATTCTTCGGTCGTTTATTATCTTCTCTATGGAATTTTAATCGTGTTCTTCGCATATTTCTATACCGCCGTGATATTCAATCCTGCGGATGTGGCTGATAATTTGAAAAAATATGGTGGTTTTATCCCGGGAAGGCGCCCCGGTCCGCAGACCAGCGAATATATTGACCGTGTCCTGACGAGGGTGACCTTGCCCGGTGCTATTGGGCTGGCGCTTATCGCTATTCTGCCGGCTATATTTATCAGGAAAACTAATTTCTCATTCTGGTTCGGCGGAACGAGTCTGCTAATTATCGTCGGTGTTGTGCTGGATACTCTCCAGCAGATTGAGACGCATCTTCTGGTGCGCCATTATGATGGCTTTTTGAAAAAGGGCAGAATCAGAGGGCGAAGATAGAGCCGCAAACAGTGAAGTTGTGGATGCGGGAGTTTATTCGCTTTTGGGAAGATTGTTGACGGTTAACGATAATCGGCGGGTATTGATAAATTGAAAATCTCCAGCGGGAGGAGGAGTTGATGTATATCGTGCTTTTCGGTCCGCCAGGGGCTGGAAAGGGAACATACGGAAGGAAATTGAGTCAGTGGCTGGGGATTCCGGTTGTCGCCACAGGCGATATGCTTCGTGCCGCAATTGAAGAAGGAACTCAGTTGGGCGAGAGGGTCAAAAAGTATGTGTATGCCGGAGAATTGGTCCCCGATGAGATTATGCGGGAGGTGGTCAAACAGGCTCTGGATTCGGAAACTGCTAAAAACGGTGTTATATTTGACGGTTTCCCCCGGACACTCCAGCAGGCGAAAATGCTTGAGGAGTTGCTTTCTGAAAAGGGCGCCCATATTGATTTGATAATTGAACTTGATGCCTCGGACGATGTGATTATAGAACGGCTCAGCAGCAGAAGAGTTTGCCCTAAATGCGGTGCCGTCTATAATTTGAGGACAAATCCGCCCAAAGATGATAGCAAATGCGATGTGTGCGGCACCCCGCTCGTGCAGCGGGATGACGACAAACCCGAGACCATAAAGTTCAGGCTTGATGTGTATCACAAACAGACTGCACCGCTTTTAGAATATTTCAGGCAGCAGCCCGTGGACTATCTTGTGCTCAACACCGAGGGCACAATAGAGGAAGGCGAGAAAAAACTTCGTGAGGAATTGGTCAATCTTGGAATTTTGAGGTGATGTGAGGTGATAATAAAGAAAACTCCTCAGGAAATTGAGGGGATAAGGCAGGCGGGCAAAATTGTTGCCCGGGCGATCTTTGAAATGGCGGAGTTTTTGCAGCCGGGGGTCACCACCCGTGAGGTTGAGAGTGTGGCAAAATCTGTGTTTGAGCGATACGGTGCCCAGTCGGCTTTTTGGGGATATCGCCCCGGCAGAGGAATGCCGCCGTATCCCGGATATGTGTGCATTTCGGTGAACGACGAGATTGTCCACGGAATTCCGGGAGACAGGGTGATCGAAGACGGCGATATCGTCAGCCTTGATGTGGGCGTCAGATATCGTGGTTTCGTCGGCGATGCCGCAGCGACAATTTTGGTCGGCAATGTCAGCCGCAGGGCAAGGCGTTTGGCAAAGGTGACCTATGAGGCGCTTCACAAGGGAATTGCCGCCGCTGTGCCCGGCAACCGGATTTCGGATATCTCCCGTGCGGTGCAAAACTGGGTGGAGAAACACGGATATTCGGTGGTCAGGGACCTTGTGGGACACGGTGTCGGAATTTACCTTCACGAGGACCCGCAGGTGCCAAATTTTGTGAGCGACGAGTTCCCCGACCCGGTGCTTGAGGAGGGAATGACCATCGCCATTGAGCCTATGGTGTGCGAAAAGTCGTATGCGACCAAAGTAGATGCCGATGGCTGGACCGTTCGCACCGCCGATGGCGGACTTTCGGCTCATTTTGAACACTCTGTCGCAATTACACGGGAGGGACCAAAAATTTTAACTCTGCTGGAAAATGGAAAAGAACCGTATGTCCCAAAGTGAGAAGGAATTATGCCAAAGAAAAAAGATACAATACAGATGGAAGGGGTTGTGCTTGAGGCGTTGCCCAACACGACTTTCAGGGTCAAACTGGACAACGGGCATATAATACTGGCTTACATCTCCGGCAGGATGAGGAAGAACTACATCCGCATTCTGCCCGGGGACAGAGTCACCGTTGAACTGACCCCGTATGATTTGACCCGTGGTAGGATAGTTTACAGATACAAGTGATTTTGAATTTTTTTCGGGCAACGAGGAGTTTTTTGAAATTTTTTCTTGCAAACTGCGTTTTTATTTACATAATGCAAAACTGCACTCTTGGGGAAACAAAGGCAGTGAGGTATAAAATGAAGGTGAGAGCATCGGTGAAAAAGATATGCAACAAGTGCCGCATAATAAAGCGGAAAGGCGTTGTTATGGTAATCTGCGAGAATCCACGGCACAAGCAGAGACAGGGTTAATTTCAGGAGGGGATTATGGCTCGTATAGCAGGGGTTGACCTGCCGAAAAATAAAAGGATTGATGTGGCTTTAACCTATATCTACGGAATAGGCTGGACGAGGTCAAAGTTCATCCTGTCTCATACAGGAGTTGACCCGTCAAAGCGGGTGCACGAACTTACTGATGAGGAAGTCGCCAAGATAAGGAAGTTTATTGACGAGAACTATAAAGTTGAGGGTGCACTGCGTGCGGAGGTCGCCAACAACATCAAGCGGCTGATTGATATAAAGTGCTGGCGGGGACTTCGGCACAAGGCGGGTATGCCCGTCAGGGGACAGAGAACCCGGGATAATGCCCGCACCCGCAAGGGACCTCGTCCAAGAATCGGTGGTAGGAAGAAAAAAGGAGGTTGATTAAGTTGGCAAGGCGTACTG
>JAMOPH010000031.1 GCA_027064665.1 bacterium
AATAAAAAAAGATGTCCTCATCCTCGGCATTGTTGACTGGATTGAACTGTGGGACCCCGAAAGATACAAACAAAATCTGGAAAAATCCAAGGTGGACTATGACAAAGGCGCCAGAGTTTTCTTCAGTTCCGCAATCCGGGGAAGAAGAAGGAAAAATGTTTCATCGGAGCGTTCTGGTTCAGAAGGTTCTTGAGTTTTTGCTCACAGCCGATGACGGCGTCTATGTGGACGCCACAATCGGCGATGGCGGGCATACACTGGCTATACTCAACGCCGCCCCAAAGGCGACCGTTATCGGAATAGATAGCGATAAATCGGCGCTTGAAACCACAAAAGAGCGCCTCAAGTTCTTTGGCAAACGATTGGAACTTGTCCACGGCGACTTTGAAAATTTAGACGATATCGTCCTTGGGCAGTTGGGCTACGGCTCGGTGGATGGCGTCCTGTTTGACCTCGGTCTGCGCTCGGTTATGGTTGAGGACAGATTCCGTGGGTTCTCCTTCAAAAAGCCCGGTCCGCTGGATATGCGCTTCAACACCGACGAGACCCTGACGGCATACGATGTGGTCAACAGATACTCCCCCGAGGACCTTGAGCGGATACTTCGGGAATACGGCGATGTCCGCGGAGCGAGAAAAATTGTGGAGAAAATCGTTGACGCACGGAAAAAAACGCCAATCACCACCACCGAGCAACTGGCGGAAATCGTCGTCGCCGGTCTGCCGCAGAGAGTCCACACCGATGTGCTGGCAAGGGTCTTTCAGGCGATAAGAATTGAGGTCAACAGAGAATTTGAGAAACTGGAGCGGGGGCTGTATGCGGCGCTTGAGATTCTTCGCCCGGGCGGAAGACTGGTGGTCATCTCGTATCACTCCGGCGAGGACAGAATCGTCAAACATTTTATGGCGACAGAGTCCCGGGACTGCATCTGCCCGCCGGGATTGCCCGTGTGCCGCTGTGGACACAAAAGACAGATTAAAATTTTGACCAAAAAGGTCGTAAGACCCTCGCAGGAGGAGATAAAACAAAACCCCCGCGCGAGGTCCGCAAGACTTCGTGCGGCAGAAAAATTATGAAGAGAAAGGAGCGGGGTTGAAAATACTGAGGGAAAATTTGGCTAAGGGTTTTTCCGCGATAAAACTCCCCCTTATGATATTGCTGGTGTCCGCCTTTGCAATTTTGTTCGTGTGGCAGAGGGCATACACTCTATCCCTTTCGCGGCAGATTGTTTCGCTTCAGACACAACTTCGCAACCTGAGGGTGCAGAATTCCACTATGGAAAGGCAGCTATCATCTCTCTATTCTCCCGATAGAATAGAATCCCTCGCCGATGAGTTGTGCGGTTTGAGATACTCGCGTCCGGAGCAGAAGATATATGTGGCAGAAAACAAGCAGATTCCTCGTATAAATTCCCGATGGCGCAAAAGTATATTCGCCATTCGCAGATATTTTTCCGAAAAATGGGCATATATAACCGGTAAAAGGCGCCCGAATAAATCCATAATAGGTGCGGGGAGTCTGTAAATTAGCAACAAAAATCTGATGCTCTGGTGCGGGGGTTATGTTGTCGTCAAAGAACATAAATAGGCTCGTTCTGATTGTGATTCTGTGGATTTTCGCCATCGTGGTGGTGCAGGCACGCCTTGTGGAACTCCAGATATTTCAGGCGAAACAACTCCGCCAGCGTGCCCTCAGACAGCAACTCAAAAGGGAAACCATCCCCGCACGCAGAGGCTCAATCTACGACCGCAGGGGAAGACTTTTAGCCACCGACAATGTGTTCTACGACATCGTCGCAGACCCAACCCAACTGTGCCGCTTTGAGAACCTTGACGAGGTGGACAGCATCCTGTGTTCAATATTCGGCAGGAAGCCGGGATATTATCTCAGCAGGATAATGCCCTACATAAACCGCCGTTTTGCCTACATTGAGAAGAAAGTCACTCCGCCCTTTGCCAACAAAGTTAAACAGGCGCATATAAAGGGCATCTATTTTATGCCGTTTTACAGCCGTTCCTATCCGTATGGCACCGCTGCCTCAACCATAATCGGCTATGTTGACGCCGAGGGCAAAGGTCAGGCGGGAATAGAACTTTATTACGACTCCCTTCTCGCAGGAAAGGCGGGCGAAAGACAGATATTCACCGATGCCTACGGGCGGGATTATCCCCTTATATCATATTCCATCAGCGAGCCCGTCCCCGGCGATGATATATATCTAACCATTGACATTGAACTTCAGCGCATTCTTGAGGCGGAATTGAAAAAGGCGTTAGAAATTCATAAGGCTAAATCCGCCGCCGGTGTCCTGCTTGACCCCCGCACCGGCGAGGTTCTTGCGATGGCTTCCGTCCCAAATTTTGACCCCAACAACTATTCGCAGTATCCTCTGGAGAACATAAGCAACAAAAACATCATCGCACCTTATGAGCCCGGCTCAATCTTCAAGTTGGTCACCTTTGCCGGCGCACTGGCGGAATCCCTCATCTCCCTTGATGACACAATTGACACAGACCACGGGGTTCTGCACATCCGTGGGCGTGTGGTCACCGATGTCCACTCGCTGGGCAAGGTTCCCGCCCGGGAAGTTCTTGTCCACTCAAGCAATGTCGGAACTGTCATAATCGCCCAGAGATTTGAGCCAACTACATTTTATAAATATATAAAACTTTTCGGCTTTGGCTCGCCGACCAATATAGACCTGCCCTCAGAATCCCCGGGACTTTTGAGACCGCCGGCGAAGTGGTGGGGAACCACTATGGCGACTTTGCCCATCGGCTATGAGATTTCCGCCACGCCGATTCAAATCGCCTGCGCCTACGCCTCAATCGCCAATCGTGGGATTCTGATGCGCCCCTATGTGGTTGAGAAGGCGGTTGACTTTATGGGCAGGGTGGTCTATTCCCGCTCGCCGCTTAAAGTCAGGCGCACAGTGCCCCGGTGGGTCGTGGATTCTTTGACCGAACTGTTCCGGCAGGTTGTTCTGCGGGGAACCGCCACAGAGGCGAAATCCGAGGTGATTGATATAGCCGGGAAAACCGGCACAAGCCACAAAGCCAGAGTCGGCGCAAAGGGATATATTCCGGGGGCGTATTACGCCTCATTCGCCGGGTTTGCCCCAGTGGACAAGCCCTTCGTGGCGGGGTTGATTGTGGTCAACGAGCCCTCGGCGGGATATCACTACGGCGGGCAGGTCGCCGCCCCCGTCCTGAAAAATGTCCTTGAAAAAGCCATCAGCGCCGGTATATTCCCATCTCCAAAGTCGCAGAAACTGTTTGTTCACCAAAGGGACGACTCCGGCACTGTCGTGGTGCCGTATCTGATAAACACCACCCCCGAGCAGGCACGGGTTCTCCTGAAAATGCGTGGTCTTGAGGCGAAATTTTATGGCGTGGGCAATGTCGTCGCCGACCAGAGCCCACAGCCCGGAAAGCCCATTGAGAAAAACAGCGTAATCGTGCTCCATCTCCGCCAGTTGAACGCCGACGGCGCCGATTCGCTCGTCGTCCCGGATGTCTTGGGAATGACTGTTCGTGAATCTGTCGCCGCTATGGCAAAATCGGGGATTATGCCCAAAATTGAGGGCAGGGGAGTAGTGGTTGAGCAAATCCCTGCCCCCGGCTCGGTGGTTGGCTCCGATGCCGTGTGTGTGTTGATATGCAAGCCAAAGGGAGAAGTTGATGGCAACTTTTTCGCTGAAAAAGGTTATAGATGAACTTCGCCGCCGAATACCCTGCGATGTGGTGGGTGATATCGGCGAGGTTGAGGCAGTGGGCGTCACCGCAGACTCCCGCAAGGTGAGGAAGGGTTTTATCTTCGTTGCGGTGGCGGGCGTCACCACCGACGGGCACCGCTTCATCCCCGATGCGGTGAAATCCGGCGCCGTTGCGGTTGTGGCAAACCGGGATGCCCGGCTTGAACTTCCGCAGTCCGTCCCGGTTGTTCTGGTTGAGGATTCCCGTGAGGCTCTGGTGGTGCTTCTGAACCTGTTTTTGGGCGACCCACCGGAAAAACTTTTCGCCGTCACCGGCACCAACGGGAAAACCACCGTCACGCATCTTCTGTGGCACATATTTTCCGCCGCCGGCGAAAGGGCGGGGGTTATCGGCACGCTGGGATATATCCTTGACGACGGCACAAGAGTTAAACTGCCGGTCACAACGCCCGGCGCCGAATCGCTCTGGGAGATTCTTCACCTTATGCGCCAGCGGGGAATTTCCGCGGTATCTATGGAGGCGTCATCCCACGGCATTGACCAGAAGCGGGTGTGGGGACTGAAATTTTCCTCTGCGATTTTCACCAACCTCACTCAGGACCATCTGGACTACCAAG
>JAMOPH010000032.1 GCA_027064665.1 bacterium
TTCAACCACCTCTAACGCGCGGTCAACATCGGCGGCAATCTCCAAAAGGTGCCCGATGACATTGTTCCGCTCCTGCTCAATCATATTCTCTAAAATCTTCTGCTGACGCTTGCGGAAATTGTCAAACTCGGCGGCAAGCCTCATCAATTTATCCTGAAGTTCGGCGTTCTCCTGCCGCAGTTTTTCTATCTCCTGCTCTAACTCCTCCTTTGGCTCCTGCTCGGTTTTTTGCTTTTGGTCGGCGGTCTGCTGTTCTGCCTTTTGTTTTTTCTCTTTTTCGCTCATATATCAACCTCTCTCTTCAATTTCCTCCCCCAGAAGATGGGATATGCGGTTTGCCGTGTATGATACAAGTTCCACCAACTTGGGGTAGTTCATTCTCCTGGAACCGACGACGCCCAGAAATCCCCTGCCGTAGCCGAACGAGTAGGACGAAACGACCATCGCAAGTTGTTCAATCGGCGGGGAATCAATCACTATCTCCACCTGCCCGGGCGGGACATCACTGGGGATACACTTTATCAAAAGTTCGTCGCTTTCGCAGATGCTCATAAGTTGGGAAAGTTGCCGCTGGTCAGAAAACTCCGGCTTTTTGATTATATTCTCCCTGCCGAAGACGGCTGTGACCTCATCCTCAACGCTGAAAATTTCCTTGGCGGACTGGACAAGTTTTGACGAGAAACTGCTATAGATTCGCTGCAGGTCGGCGATGCGCTCACGGATGGTCTTTTTGATTTCGGAGAAGGTTAGCCCGGCAAGGCGTTCGTTCAGCCGCTGTCCGAATTCCTCAAGTTTGCGGGGCTCTATTCCACTGCACTCCATCACGATTGAGCGGGTCATTCCGGTGCGGGTGACCAGCACCAACACCACATTCTTTGATGAGATGGGAATCAGTTCTATTTTGTGCAGAATCATATCCTCGCCGCCGGGGGAAACGATAACGCTGATTTCATTTGACAGCGCCGCCAAAACCCTGCCGACATTTTCCATAAGTTGCAGGATATCGGTGAAGTCATTGAGGAAAACCTGCTCAATTTTTTTCTTTTCGGCAAGGGTGAGTTTTTTGGGCTTCATCATATTCGCCAGGTAGTAGCGAAGAGCCAGCGCCGTGGGAACTCTTCCGGCAGAGGTGTGCGGCTGCCACAGAAGTCCGACCTCTTCAAGGTCCTGCATAACATTGCGCACGGTAGCCGGGGATATCGCCCCGCCCAACTTCTTGCTGACAAACCGGCTCCCCACGGGACGCCCGGTGCGTATATGCTCCTCTATCACTATCCGCAGAATCTGCTTCCCGCGCTGGGATATTTCTATGTTCACCGTCTCGTTCATATGAAGGACAATTTATGTAAACCCGCCCCATTGTCAAGGGCGGGAATTTTTATCATAGGGGAAATCCTCTACTCCGAAAACCTCTATTTAACGAATATAATTTTGCGGACGGACTTTACTCCATCCCCCTCAATGACGGCGAAATAGACCGATGAGGTCAAATTTTTCGGCGCCCAGAGGACAACCCGTTCCTGTGGGGAGAAAGTCTCGTCGGAGAACACCAGAGCGCCGGTTTCATCGTATATTCTCAAGGCGGCGCCGGCGGGAATCTCAAATCGGCAGGCGGAATTGAAAGGATTGGGATATGCGGAAAATTTCATCCGTTCCGGGGTGCGCTCGGTTATCTTCGCCAGCGTGGAAACCTCAAACACGACAGAATCGGTGAATCCTGTGTGGGTATTGGCGAAGACCATACTCATAGAGCCCTCGCCCGGAACGGAATCTGCGGTCATAAAATGGGCGGAAAACTGCGCCGAATCGGGACCGAAAAGGACATAGGTGGCGTGCTCAAAAAAGCACTCCCACGGTGTGCAGGCGGTGGCGCTCCAGCCGTCGGGGATATCCTTGTGAAGTTCTATATAAATAGTATCAACCGACCTGTTGGGCTCGTGGACATAGAATTCAAAATCGGCGTGTTCGCCCGGCGAAATCTCAACGGAAACATAGCGGTCAAATAGAATCTCAAACTCGCAGAAGGCGGGAAAAACACTCGCCAACACGAGCGCTATGGAAACAATCCTTCTCATTTTGCCCCCCATTGAAACTGTGTTTTCCAATTTAACCGGCAGACAGAGGGCAATCAAGGGAATTATCAGAAAATCATTTTGGCTGACACGATGAGCAGAAGGATACCGAAGAGGATGAAAAACAGATTTCGCTCGCCGAGGCGTTTGTGGACATATGCGCCAAGTTGTGCGCTGAAGGCGGCAGGGATTCCCATCAGAAGCGCCAGAGGGATGTTGAGGGTTCCCACAGTTCCCGGCGGGACAGAGGGCGGCGGCTTGCCCAGAATTCCCCGGAAAATCACTCCCACCACAGCGGCGACAAAAGCCACAAAGGCGGATGTCCCGGCAGCATTGCGGGCGGGATACCCCAGAACCGCAATCAACCCGGCGACGACGAAAACTCCCCCGCCGATGCCCAGCATCGCCGATTTTACGCCGACCACTATCCCCAGCCCGAACAGAAACAGTTTGACCTTCCACGGCATAGCGGAGAAACTGTCAAACAGGGGGTTTTTTGCGGCGCCCGTCTCTGCGGATTTGCCAAACGCCTTCTTGAACATCCTGTAGGATGCCCAAAGATTGAACGCCGCCAGAAGATAGCGGAGCGGGTCTCCGCCGATTTTGTTGGTGATAAGCACTCCCACAGCGCTGGTCAAAACTACGCCGATAAGAATTGGAATCAGGGTTTCTGTGCGGACATTGCCGTATTTTTTGTGGCGCCACGCAGAGGAAGTGGTTGAGAACAAAATCGCGCCAAGACTTGTGCCGGTGGCGATGAGCATAGCATCGCCCGGGGAATATCCCCGCGCGCGCAGGATAAAAAGCAGAGTGGGAACATAGACCACTCCCCCACCTATTCCGAAAAATCCCGACAGAAAGCCGGCGAAAAAACCAAAAAATGCAGTTATAACATAAAACATATCCGCTATGCCCTCGCGCTGTTGCGGTTATTATTCATAAATTTGAACTGAAATTCATAGAGTTTTGCGTAATATCCGCCCTTCTCAAGCAGTTGCTGATGGGTGCCGCGCTCTATAATTCTGCCTTTATACATCACCAGAATCATATCCGCCTTGCGGATGGTGGACAATCTGTGCGCGATTATGATTGAAGTGCGCCCCTCAAGGAGTTTATCTATCGCATCCTGAATTAGAACCTCAGTGTGGGTGTCTATGTTGGCGGTGGCTTCGTCAAGAATTAGAATCCGCGGCTCAAAGACCAGCGCCCGCGCGAAAGACAACAACTGCCTCTGTCCCGCAGAAAGCGTTGCGCCGCGCTCGGCAACCGGCTCCAAAAATCCCTGCGGCAGATTTTTTATGAACTCGTAGGCGTTCACGATTTTCGCCGCCCGCTCAACCTGCTCCGGCGTGATTGACTCCTCGCCCAGCCGGATGTTCTCCATAATGTTGGTGGAGAACAAAAACACATCCTGCAGGACAATTCCGATGCACCGGCGCAGAGTGTCCACATCCCACTGGCGGATGTCCACATCGTCAACCAGAATCTGCCCCCGCTGGACATCATACATTCTGGTTAAAACTGCAGTTATTGTGGTTTTGCCGGCGCCGGTGGCACCAACTATAGCGACCTTCTGCCCCGGCTCAACCACAAAACTGACATCCTTGAGAACCCACTCCTCGTCCTTGTAGGCGAACCAGACATTTCTGAACTCCACTTTGCCGCGAACCTGCTCCGGCGAAGGCTTGTAGGGTTTGGGCGGGTTCTTAATTTCCGGCTCGGTGTCAAGGATGTCAAACACGCGCTCGCTCGCCGCCATCGCTGACTGGAGTATGCTGAATTTGTCCGCCAGCGCCTGAATCGGGCGGAAAAACATATTGATATAGGTCAGATACGCCACCAACATCCCCAGCGACATCGCCTGATGGATGACCTGCCCTCCGCCATACCAGATGGTCAGCGCTGTGGCGAGATTTATGAAAAACGCCACAATCGGGCGGTAAATCGCATTGACCCACAGCATCCTCATTGATGACTTGTAGAACTCCTCGTTGACCCGGTCAAAGTCCTCAAGCATCCGGGTTTCCTGAACAAACGCCTGAATTATTTTCATCCCGGCAAGGTTCTCGGAAAGTTTTGCGTTGACCGCAGAGAGCGCCTTCCTGAATGCGCGGTATGCCTCCCTCAACGCCCTGCGGAAAAACACCGTCACCACGACGATGACCGGCAGAAGCGCCACCACACGCAGGGAAAGTCGCCAACTCATATAGAACAGAATTGCCCCTATGCCCACCAGAGTGAGCAAATCTTTGA